>CBDVDF010000205.1:0-4312 GCA_965372675.1 uncultured Desulfobacterales bacterium | reverse complement strand
ATGTGTCCTGATTAGTGTCGGTGGCATAGACTCAGCCACCGAGGCCATTAAAAGAGTGAAGATAGCTGCCAGTACAACTTTTTTTAACATCTCTTTCTCCTGCAAAACTATACTACTAATCTCGTTATAGCTTAACCGTCTGCCCAACCGGCCCGGAAACGGTACGACCAGTGCTGATCGGCACCCCCCCTACTTCCAGGTAGATCGCATCGAACCGACAAGCTTCGGTCATGCACTTCATACAGGTTATACAATCCTGATCCTCAGGAGATTCATCAAATTTGACCCCCATCGGGCAGACTGCGTGACACGCCCCACAGGATGTACAATTATCCACTTCCAACTTCAGCTTTACCAGTTTATGGCGGCTGAAGAGCGCGTAAAAGGCACCCAAGGGGCAAGCAGTCCGGCAGAATGGCCGACTGGCTACCACACTCCAGGATAGGAAAAACAGCATTAGGACGATCTTGTTAACGAACAGGTAGCCAAGGTTGGCACGCAGTCCCGGTTGCAGGAACAGCATCGGCAACCCGGCCTCCAGAGTACCGGCCGGACAGATATACTTGCAGAACCAGGTAGAACCTGCCCCGAACTCATCCATCGCAAAAGCGGGTAGCAGTATAACAAAAACAACCAGAATAACAAATTTGCCATAGCGCAATGGTCGCGCGATCCCGAATTTTACTGACGGGATCTTGTGGAGGAGCTCCTGGATAAAGCCGAAAGGGCAGGCCCAACCACAGATCATCCGGCCAAACAGGCCACCGAGAATGCCGGCAGAACCGATCACGTACAGGCCGAAATAATACTGCCCTCCCTCAAGGGCCAGCCTCATATTGGCCAGCAGCTGCTGCAGGGAGCCAATCAGGCAATAAGTAGTAGAAGCAGGGCAGGAATAACAATTCAGCCCCGGGGCACAGATAACCTTAAGAGGTCCCTGGTAAAGACTGCGGGTGAACGGAAAAGCCCAGTAGCCGTTCGTGACAAAACCGAAAACAATCTGAACCCACTTGCGGACATATTCCATTTCAACCGATCCCGATACAGCTCAGGCAGACCCTGATCGCCTGTTCAAGGACTCGGACCGGCTCACCCAGAGAGATTCCGGCAAACCAGAGGAAGAGAAAAAAACCGATGATAACAACCGGCTCCTTTCTTAACCTGCTCTTCTTTCTGACCTTAGTGCTAACCATGGCTTACGATCCGATTAACTTCAGAGGTCTTTAAACGCCGCTCAACTGAGGATATCTTGTCACCGATCGCCACACTCTTGTCCCGGCGATCATCTATAACGATCTGGCTGACCACCCGTTGCGCCCCCATCTGGAAAGGGGTCTCATGGATCCGGGCCGCCAGCTTGAAAAGATCTCCGACCTCTCCTTCCACCACAGTACCCATATCGGTTAACTTATATTCTACTCCTTCGCGTTCAAGAGAGCTGATGATGGCGGCGACAAAATCACCCACACTTGATGATCCGCCTCCCAAGGGTATGACGTTGATCTGCATCAAGGCCATCTCAGCAAATCCTTTCAATAATCAGCATCGTCATCTTCGCTCTTGCCCCCGTAACTGCCATAGATATTCCGGTCATCATCGTCGTCAAGATCGTCTTCAGCCTCGACATCATCGAGGTAGTTATCAGGCAAGGGAGACTTGTCTCCCTCCTCAAGACTGAGGTAGAGCGATTCATCACTGACATCATCTGCAGCCGCAACTTCGCCTACCCCGCCGGCCTGCTTATAATTGAAATAAACCACGTTCTGGAGGTGATAGAAACTATCTTCATCAATATCAAAGAACTGCAGGGCCACCCCCTCTTCCTGCACCCTGACGGTCTCACCACTCATTTCGAGTGTCAGCGAACTGGTCCGACCGGTCAGATGGAACTCTACATCACATTTTTCACCTTGCTTTACACCGCTGACCCCCTGGACAAAAACCCCACTGACACTGATGTCCTGGGTCTCACATTCATCAAAGGTACGATCTCCCGGGTATCTGAGCTTAGCAAAAGTCCGAAAAGTTACCCTGGCATCCCGGCGTCTTTCATGTTGTTGCTCTGTCATTTGATCCCAAGCGACTTTTGATATTTTTTAAAATCAGCAGCGACAGTCAATGAAACTTTGTCTTAATTGCTTGCACTATAATATATTCTTCAAATGATTAAAGCTATTTAAGAGCGGCTACTAAATACAAACACTAGTGCCTCGTAAAACATAAAGTGTCGCAATATTGCGCAGGAGTTTGGCGTGCCAACAAGGCGCGACTGACGACGCATAGTAACAGCGAAGCGGTGTCTGCTATGTAACAAAAGTCGCAACGCGGTTGGCGCGTTAAACAACAAGCAGGTAGCGTAGACTCCGAGATTCGTCGGTTTATGGTTTATGCGGCACTCGCCTTTTTCTTTCAATCCCTACCCCCTGAGGCAAGTTTTCTTTTCAGCGATTCGAACCGCTCATAGGCCCGTTGACAGATCTCCGCTTGGCGAGCGGCGGTCAGATCGGGGTCCTCGAGCAGATTGACCAGATGGGCCAGCGATTCTTTCTGGAAATCGAAGACCCCGGGTAGGATCGTATTGCCGTGGCGACTGATATATTCCAGGGTGGCCCTGGCCATTCCCAGCATCTGCATCAGGGACTGGCGGCCGGTAGCCTCACGACCAATGGCTTCGAAAGCCATAGTCAGGGTCTCTATCCGCCGTGGGCTGAGGCGCCAGTCCTGGGCGAGGATCTCGGCCTTTAGATACTGAAGGGCTTCAGCAACTGACATCTTTTCCATATTAACAATCCAGAGACCACTGATGATCTAAAGAGCTAGAGGCAAAATTTAACATTCCCCTGATCGGCAAAATAAAATATACTCCCTCAACTCGTAAATAAAACGGCTTTTCAAATCATGATAGAAACTTTTTTCGCCATATTATCCATCCTGCTCGGGGCCATTGTCGGCAGTTTTCTTAACGTCGTCATTATCAGGCTACCCCAACCCGGCGCTTCGATCGTCTTCCCCACCTCATACTGCCCGGGATGCCGAACCCCTATCCACTGGTACGACAACATTCCGATCCTCAGCTTCATTATCCTCCGGGCCAAGTGCCGCAGTTGCGGCATGCAGATCTCCTGGCATTACCCGTTGGTCGAACTGGCCATGGCTATGATCTCATACGCCCTTTTCTTCCGTTTTTCCCTCTCGATACTTTTCGGAATATATTTCATCTTCTGTGCGGCCCTGCTGGCGGTGATCGTCATTGATTTCCAGCACCAGATAATCCCTGATTCGATAAGCCTGCCGGGTATTCTGCTCGGTTTCGCGGCCTCGTTCATCAACCCCATTCTCTCCTGGCAAAGTTCCGCTATTGGGATCCTGCTGGGCGGCGGCATCCTTTATGCGATCGCCGCCACCTATTACCTGTTCACCAAGCGCGAGGGCATGGGTGGCGGCGACATCAAACTACTGGCGATGATCGGGGCCTTTCTGGGCTGGCAGTCATTGCCATTTGTGATCTTCGGCAGTTCCCTGCTGGGGTCTCTGGTGGGGATCGGCGCCATGCTCAAACAAGGTAAAGGCGGCCAGACCGTTATCCCTTACGGCCCCTTTCTTTCGATCGCAGCGATGTTATTCCTTTTCTTTCAGCCGGAGATTCAAGGTCTTTTTGTGACGTTCTTCATGCCACTGGGATGATAATGAAAAATGTTTGACCACGATCAGCTTCTTGACCATCTCAGTATCGGCATAGCCGTCATCGACCGGCAGATGAAGATCGTTTTCTGGAACCGCTGGCTGGCAGAACACAGTCTTATGGCCAGCGACAAGATGATCGGCCGGAAGATCGACGATCTTTTCCCTGGTCTGCAGAAGGCCAAATTCGCAAAAAGAGCCCAGGAGGTTCTTGAGACCGGCCAGCCGATCTTTTTCAGCAACAAGAAAAACCCACACCTGTTCTCTTTCTTCTCCGGCCGTTCATATATAGAAAAGCATCTGACCCCGATGGAACAAACGGTTATTCTTTCGCCCCTCTGTGATAAAGATGGCGAACCGGTACAAGTTCTGATCTCGATATTTGACATATCGGATTGGATATCCCACCAGAATGCCCTGCTCAAGTCAAAAGAGGAGATGGAAAAACTCAGCCACACCGATGATCTGACCCAGATCCCCAACCGCCGCCGGATCATGGAAAAACTTACCGAGGACCTCCAGACCCACTCAAGGAAGAAACGGCCGATATCGCTGGCCATGCTGGATATTGATCATTTTAAAAAGGTCAACGACACTTTCGGACACCAGTGCGGCGACATGATCCTCCATG
>CBDVDF010000204.1:0-4319 GCA_965372675.1 uncultured Desulfobacterales bacterium | reverse complement strand
TTTTCGTTGGAGGCCAGTTTTATCGAGCCGGTTATACCGTACTCCCGTTCCAGCTCCTCGATCGGTTTGCCGGGCGGGTAAGGAACCAGGCTGCTGATATTTTCCGGTACTTTGATCTTCATATTTACTCTGCCTTAATGGCTTCGGGCTTGCGGCCGACCAGGCCAAGTTTGTTCTCCAGGCAGGCGGCAATCTGGAACAGTCTTGCTTCTTCGAAATGCGGCCCCTGGAACTGGATGCCGATCGGCAGCCCCTCGCTGCTGAAACCACAGGGCAGCGAAACCCCCGGCAGCCCGGCCAGATTGGCTGAAATAGTCAGAATATCCGACAGATAGACACTGAGAGGATCATCGACCTTCTCACCAATCCGCCAAGCCGGCGTCGGGGTCACCGGCGAGACCAGGACATCGCACTTGGCAAAAGCCTCTTTAAAGTCGTTGATGATCAGGGTTCTGACCTGCAGGGCCTTTTTGTAGTAAGCATCATAATATCCGGCCGAAAGAACATAGGTGCCGATCATAATCCTTCTCTTGACTTCAGGACCGAAGCCCTCGGACCTGGAGCTCTTGTACATCTCCAGCAGCGAATCAGCGTCAGTGTTACGGTAACCAAAACGGACCCCGTCATAACGGGCCAGGTTGGAACTGGCCTCGGCCGGGGCGATAACATAATAGGTGGCCACTGCATAGGCGGTATGCGGCAAAGAGACCTCAACGATCTCCGCGCCTGCTTCTTCAAGGAGAGTGATGCCGTTCCTGACTGCGGCCTCAACTTCCGGAGCCAAGCCCTCTTCGAAATATTCACCGGGGATGCCGATCTTCATCCCGGCCACACCCTTATCGAGAGCAGCGCTATAATCAGGGACCGGCCGATCTACCGAAGTAGAATCACGATCATCATAGCCACTGATCACCTTAAGCATCAGGGCACAATCCCGGACATCCTTGGTGATCGGGCCAAGCTGGTCCAGAGAGGACGCATAGGCGACCAGCCCATAACGGGAAACCCGACCATAGGTGGGCTTCATCCCGACCACTCCGCAATGGGAGGCGGGCTGACGGATCGAACCGCCGGTGTCGGAACCGATAGAGGCGATACATTCATCCGCCGCTACCGCTGCTGCCGAGCCGCCGCTGGAGCCACCGCAGATATGGTCAAGGGCCCAGGGGTTACGGGGCACACCAAAGGCACAGTTTTCGTTGGCGGAGCCCATGGCGAACTCATCCATACTGAGCTTGCCGACAATAACGGCGCCGGCCGCCTTCATGGCCTTGACGATCGAGGCGTCGTACGGTGGCACAAATGAATCGAGGATCTTCGAGCCGCAGGTGGTCCGCAACCCCTCGGTGCAGAGGACATCCTTCAGGGCGATGGGGATGCCAAGCAGTTCACCTGTCGCACCCTCGGCCCTGAGGCGATCGGCCTCGGCCGCCTGGCTCAGAGCATTATCCCGGTCCAGAGTTATATCGGCCCCGACCTGCTCTTCGACCTGATCGATCCTCGCCAGGACCGAACGGGTAATCTCAACAGAAGAGACCTCGCCCTTGGCAAGGAGCTCCCGTAATCTGTGGATCGTTAAACCATTTAGTTCCATTATTATCCTGATAAACTCCGACTATTGACAATGAATAAAAAGAGCGGCCCTCAAAACGAGACCCGCATCAGCCAACCATATAACTTCCGGATCATGGCCATACTTTCCTCTGCTCAGATCACCTTCGGTACCACAAAGGACTCACCGTTCTGCCGGGGGCCGTTGGCAAGGGCCTTTTCCTGGCTTAGAGAGTCGCGGAGTTCATCTTCCCGGAAGGCATTGGTGGTGGAAATAACCTGGGTAGTCGGCTCCACCTGACTGGTATCAAGTTCATTCAACTTGTCGACATAGGAAAGGATCTGGTCAAGCTGACTGGCCATCGCTTCCGCTTCTGCATCCTGCAGTTCGAGACGCGCCAGGTTCGAGACATATTTAACTTCATCAAGGGTTATCTTCATGGGCTGAAGATTTAATGTAAAACCAGCATCAAGTCAAACAATCTTTACCTTATAGAGCCAGCCTCTTCCTGCCTTTTCAGCAGCGACCAGCCGGAGGTGTTTCAACGGTGCAGATCAGATCTGCCAGTACTTTTCCTGGGCCTTTCTCATAACCTCCAGTGACTCGGCCGGCAAACTGCCCGGCGTACCGAAAGCGGCCTCGGTTAATTCATCGGTCTTCTCGAGGATCCCGGGCAGCAAGGGAGTCTGGGCCAGTTCGCCAAGGGAGGCCAGGACCCCGTCCCGCAATCCTTCCAGGCTGTAACCTCCCTCCAGGGTCAGCAGCAGCCTGCCGCCGCAGAGCTCTTCCGCCAGTTCCCTGACCACCCTGGTCATGTAGGCAAAGCCGGGGGCGGTAACGGCCATGGTCCCCAGCGGATCAGCGTAATATGTATCATAACCAGCGGAGATCATTATCATTTCAGGCTTATATTGTCTGGCTATCGGTGCGACCAGTTCGTTGAAGATCGATGCATAGGCCTGATCATTCACCCCGCCCGAAAGGGGCAGGTTGACCGTAAAACCTTCTCCTTGACCACTACCCACTTCCTGCAGAAGACCAGTGCCAGGGAAATAGGGATGCATGTGGCTGGAAAAATAGAGGACCTGGTCCGTGTCGTAGAAAGAATGCTGGGTGCCGTTACCATGGTGCAGGTCCCAGTCAACGATCATTATCCGCGCCAGTCCCAACTCCTTGATCCCGTAAGCCGCCCCGACCGCAACATTATTGAACAGGCAGAAGCCGCTGGTGTGGCTGGCCTCGGCATGATGGCCGGGAGGTCTGACCAGGGCGAAAACATTATCCACCTCTCGGTCAACCAGCATCCTTACCCCCTGGACAACCGCTCCCGCGGCCAGCCGCGCCGCTTCGTATGACCTGGAAGAAGCTCCCGTGTCCGGGTCGAGGCTGACAAAACCCTGGCCGGCGGTTTCGGCTATCCGCCTGACATGCTCAGCGGTATGAATAAGCTCCAGATGGACATGCTCGGCCATTTCCGGTTCCGGGAAAACAAAGCAGCTCTCCGCTGCAAACTCGTCCAGGCCACTATAGATCGCGGCCAGACGGTCTGGCGATTCAACATGGGAAAATCCGGCCTCGTGCTCAAGAAATATATCGCTCTTCATTATCGCGGTCTTCGCCATCTCAAACTCCCTGTATATTCATTAGGTGTAAAACTTTAGCAGAAATCCCAGAATAAGGTCAAATAACAACTCCTCGCCCCTTTTTAAGGCTAAAAAGGCCTGCGGCCAGCCAAAACATTTACATTCGCCATCGCGATGTGATATAATGTTCTGTTTTGATCGTACCAGAAGGACCTTTACTCAAGCATATATTAGATATCTTTCAGGAACAAATGCCCTCGAATAAACATAACCAACCCGGCATCAGGCACGAATCAGCGCTTAAATCCAGTTCTGATTTTGTCAAGCGCTATGTAGGGATCCTTTCCCTGATCAGTGTCATTCTGATCGTCGGGATCTTCTGGGGATTCAACACCCGCAACACCACCCTGATCAAGCATCAGCTTGCCCATGAGGCCCGCGCCTTCTTCCAGGAGATCGTCCAGACCCGCCACTGGATCATTAAGCAGGACGGCATCTATATCAAACAAAAACCGGGCATGCGGATCGACCCGCTACTAGCCAGCATCAAAGGTCTGAAAACGACGATCACCGACCAGGAAGGCGAGTCTTACCTGTTGCGTAACCACGCCGCGATAACCAAAATGATCTCCGCCCTGGCGACCGCAGACCGGGTATTCGGGATCAATATCACCAGCCTTAACCCGATGAACCCTCTGAACGAACCGGATGACTTCGAGTCCCGGGCATTGCAACAGTTCGAGGATGGCGTCAAGGAAGTCACCGAATTCACCAACACCCCCAGCGGCGTGCTTTTTCGTTATATGGCCCCATTGCTTACCGAGAAAGAGTGTCTCAAATGCCACGCCGATCAAGGGTACGGCCTGGGCGATATCCGCGGCGGCATCAGCATTTCAATCCCGGCCACCCACATCGCCAATGAAATTACCCAGACCAGGATATATACGATAATTTCGGCTATCGCCCTCTTGACCGTCCTACTATCGCTGGTGATCTACATCTCTCACCATTTTATCCGTGACCTGGAGCGGTCCGAACTGCAGCTTATCGAACTTGCCACCACCGATGGCCTGACCAGCCTGCTGAACAGACGGGAAGGCATCAGGAGGTTTGAGCAAGAGATTTCCCACAGTATCAGAGAAAAACAACCTTTGTCGGTTATAATCATCGATATCGACCTCTTC
>CBDVDF010000203.1:0-4335 GCA_965372675.1 uncultured Desulfobacterales bacterium | reverse complement strand
ACGGCTGACATCCGGGTACTTCTCGATCAATTCCATGATTTTTTCGCCGGGGAATCTCCTGACCACCGAGCGCCCCTGTGAAATAATACTGGCTGAACGGGCTCCTCCTGAAATGGCCGACATCTCGCCGAAATATTCTCCAGGCTCAACTATCTCGGCGATCTTTTTACCATCCCGGGAGACTGTAACCGCGCCGCTGACCAGTTTAAAGAAGTCTTTGTCCTTATTGCCCTGCCTGATTATGTGATCACCGTCTTCATAATACTCGACATCGGGGTTGACCAGATAGGCCGGCAGACTTTCCTCGGTAATAACCGTCTTTTTGAGAACCTCTTCGATACTTGTCAGACCCTGCTTGATCTTTTCGATACCGGCCTGGCGAAGCGGCACCATGCCTTCCTGGATCGCCACCTTGCGGAGCTGGTCCTCGGGAACCTCGGCATTGATGGCTTTACCAACTTCATCCGTAACCTCCATCAGCTCAAACAACCCCACCCTGCCCTTGTAGCCGCCGCCGTTACACCTGGCGCAGCCCTTGGGACCGTAAATTACCAGATCATCGAGATCATCCTCATTAAAGCCTATTGAGATCAGATATTCGCGATCATGGCCCTTTTCCTCTACCTTGCATTCAGGACAGAGCCGCCGAGCCAGTCTCTGTGAGAGGATCATGGTAACTGAAGAGGCCAGCATGTATGGAGGGATGCCGATATCGATCAGACGACCGATGGTGGCCGGACAATCATTGGTATGGAGGGTACTGAAAACCAGATGGCCGGTCATAGCCGCCTTGATGGCGATCTCCGCCGTTTCCATGTCTCTGATCTCACCGACCATGATAATATCCGGGTCCTGCCGTAAGAATGATTTCAGGGCAGCCGCGAAAGTCATCCCGACATCATTGATAACATTTACCTGGTTGATCCCCTTGAAGTTGAACTCGACCGGGTCCTCGGCCGTAAGGATCTTGGTGTCTTCACTGTTGAGGGAATTAAGGATCGAATAGAGAGTGACCGTCTTGCCGCTGCCGGTCGGACCGGTAACCAGAAGCAAGCCCTGGGGCCGGCTGATACAACTCTTGAGGACCTCAAAGGTTTCAGGCTCGAAGCCAAGCTTGGTCAGATCAACGTTAAGCGACGCCTTGTCAAGGATACGCAGGACGATACTCTCACCAAAAAGGGTCGGCAAGGTTGAAACCCGGAAATCCACCGCCCTTTTCTTGCCCATCCTGATCTTGATCCGACCATCCTGCGGCACCCGCCGTTCGGTAATATCCAGATTGGCCATGATCTTGATCCGCGAATTAAGGGCGTTCTTGATCGAAAGAGGCAGGCTCATGGTCTTGAACAATGAGCCGTCGAGCCGGTACCGGACCTGCATCGATTTTTCATATGGCTCAATATGGATGTCACTTACGCCATCCTTTACTGCTTTTATAAGGATACCGTTAACCAGCTTGATGATCGGAGCATCGGTGGCGGAATACTGGTCCGCCTCCTCCTGTTTTTCAGCCATGCCCTCGATCTCGTACCCTTCGGCCGCCTCAGAGGCAAGGGCACCGAAATCACCGAGATCATCAATGCCGATCACATCATCGTCATCATCTTTTTTCTCCAGGTCGGTAACAACTCTGTCGTCGTCCAGAAAACTCTGGAGCTCATCATCGCTGAGATTGTAATAGGTCCGGTAGGCTTGAATGATCTCTTTTTCGGACGAGACAGAGAGGGAAACCGAGCGGCCGATATGATCCTGCAGGGCCTCGACGGCCGAAGTGTCTGTGGGCTCGACCATTGTGACCTGCAGGGTCGTGCCAAGTAAGCGCACCGGGAAGGCCATGAATTTCTGGGCTATTTCATAAGGAAGTGCCGCCAGGGCATCTTCCTTGGGAGGCTCGCGGGAAATGAATACTGCCTGGTAATTGAGGGTACGGCTCAGGACATTGAGGATTGTCTCTCCATCAATATAGCCAAGCCGCAGCAGAATAGAACTCAGTCTCCGGTTGGATCTCTTCTGGATAGCCAGCGCTTCTTCAAGTTGCCGACCGCTGATCTGCCCCTCTTTACGAAGTAATTCACCGATCTTTATCTTGCCGGCTCCGGACTGGTCCTTGATAGAAGCCTTGAGAGTTGACTTTGCAGACGGTGAATTGGACAAAGGCGCATTGCCAGCTTCATATTCCATAACGAGACCCAAATGACTGTTATTTATCGATCTTTAAACGGTAACTGTTTGTCAATAATATACCCTTACAACACATTTACAAATAATTACAACAATTTATCCCAATATAAAAACAAAAAAAACGGCCTGCGGAGTTAACCGCAGACCGTTTTTAAACAAATCAAACTTCTTGTAGAGAAACAAGACCGGTGAAGATGCAGGTAAGCGTCGACTCCGAGGAAGAAGGTGTTCCGTTATAGCCTGCTATACGGAACACCTGATAACGCAGCAGATTTGCCGGTATTGTTTCTCTAACCTAGAACAGTCCGGTTACCTTGCCAGTATCCGTATCAACATCAATACGGCGGAAGGCTGGATTGGAACTGGTGCCTGGCATCAGGCTGATGCTTCCTGCCACGGGGCACAGGAACTTGGCTCCGGAATAGATCAAAATATCCCGAATCGGCAGGCGCCATCCTTTGGGCACACCTTTTTTGGTCGGATCATGACTCAAGCTCAGGTGGCTCTTAACCATCATGGTGGCATAGTCAGCGTACTGGGGATCCTTCTCCAGCATCTCAGCCTTGGCATTGGCCTCGGGAGACCAGTCAACCCCATCACCGCCATAGACTTCCTTGGTGATCATTTCAACCCGGTCGCGGAGTTTCATCTCCAGAGGATAGAGGAATTTGAAATCGTTCTCTTCGTTGCAGGCATCGATAACAGTATCGGCGAATTCCAGGGCACCTTCACCACCAAGTTCCCAATGTTTGGACTCGGCACAGCGGGCACCGGCAGCCTCGGCTATTCTACGAACAACCTTACACTCTTCATCGGTATCAGTATAGAAGCGGTTGATACAGACAACAGGGTTGATACCAGACTTGCGGATAACACCGATCAGGTGGACCATATTCTCACAACCCTTCTCAACCAAGCCGACATTTTCTTTGGTATACGCATCGTCAAGCGGTTTACCGGCAACAACTGCAGGGCCGCCGCCGTGCATCTTCAGGGCGCGGATGGTAGTGGTGAGAACAGAGACGTGTGGTTTTAGACCTGAGTAACGGCACTTGACGTTCCAGAACTTCTCAAAACCGATATCAGCGGCAAAACCGGATTCGGTGATGTTGTAGTCAAAGAGTTTCAAGGCGACCCGGTCAGCAATGATCGAAGACTGGCCTACAGCGATATTGGCAAAAGGTCCGGCGTGAACCAGACATGGGTTATACTCTGCGGTGCACATCAGAGTCGGGTTGATGGTGTTACGCATGAAAGCGGCCATAGCATTGCCAACTTCCAGATCGCGGCAGGTTACTGGTTTACCGCTCTTGTCAAAGGCTACAGTGATATCGTTGATCCGTTCCTTCAGATCGGCAAGGTCGGTAGCAATAGACAGAATAGCCATCAACTCGGAACCCACGGCAATACCAAACTTGGACTGCATGGTGAAACCGTCGTAACGGCCGCCAAGACCAATGGTGATATTCCTTAGGGCCTGGGCACAGAAGTCGATGATCCAGCCAAATTCAACTCGGGTGGGATCAATATCAAGCCTGCGCATGCCGGTCAGTCTCTTTAGCTGCTCATCGTTATAGTTCCGCTCGTGCTGCATCCGGGCAGTCATGGCCACCATGCCCAGGTTATGAGCGTTCATGATATCATTGATATCACCGGTGAGGCCAAGAGAAAACTCGGTCATCGGAATCAGCAGGGAGTTACCACCGCCGGCCGCCGTACCCTTGACGTTCATGGTAGGGCCACCGGAAGGCTGACGCAGGCAACCGCCCACATTCACGCCTCGCAGACCCATACCTTCCATCAGACCACAGGAAGTTGTGCTCTTTCCCTCGCCCAGCGGGGTAGGAGTAATAGCGGTAACCTCGATATATTTACCATCCGGCTTGTCTTTGAGCCGATTCATGATCTTCAGGAAATCGAGTTTAGCCAGTCTGCCCATGGGCAGGACCTCGTCTTTCTCAAGTCCTAATTTGTCTCGCCACTCATCCGGGGTGGGCATGTTTTTTTCAGCAGCCTCAGATATCTGCCAGTCTGCCATTTCCACAGCATTGTAAGCCATTGCATCCTCCTCAATTCATTTTAAATTGTTAATTAGCTATAACCGTAAAATCTGTACTTCAAATATTAATTCCGGACCGAAATCCGGTTGCATAA
>CBDVDF010000202.1:0-4383 GCA_965372675.1 uncultured Desulfobacterales bacterium | reverse complement strand
GGCCCTTGGCCCGAGCCGCGACAACAGCTAAGGTCGGCACTACATCCGGGCAATCAGCCATGTCTATCTCGATCGACCGCAACTCCTTCGGTCCTTCCACCGTGATCCCTTTTTCATTCCTGGTGACCCGGCAGCCCATCTGGGCCAGGATATCGGTAAAGACCGCATCACCCTGCAGGGATCTCTTCGGGACATTGGTCACCGTCACCTTGCCGCCGGTGACCGCAGCAGCGGCCCAGAAATAGGAAGCGCTGGAAGCATCCCCCTCGATCTGATATTCACGGGCCTTATAATACCCTCTGGGAATCTCGAAACTGTCAAGCTCCTTGCTGGCTTTGACCCTCCGCCCGAAAGAGCGCATCACCGCCAGGGTCATCTGCACATACGGCTTGGAGAACACCTCGCCGTCCACCTTCAGGGTCGCCTTATGGGCAGCGTATGGAGCCACCAGCAACAGAGAAGAGAGGTACTGACTGCTCTTGCCCTCGGGCAAGAGCGTGCTGCCGCCCCTGATCCCCTCAGCCCTTATTTCAAGGGGTGGACAACCGGTATCATTGATACTGCGGATCGCCACCCCCCAGCCCTCCAGGGCCTCGATAAGAGGCGCAATCGGCCGCTCTTCCATTCGCGGCTCGCCGGTAATGGAAAAAACTCCATGACCCAAGGCTGCTACCGAGGTAAGAAAACGGGTGGCGGTGCCATTGTTGCCCAGGAATATCTTTCTTCTGGGCGGAAGGATCCGGCCGCTACAACCGGTTATCTTCCATTTCCGTTTAGCACGGGCACTGATCTTGACCCCCATGCTTCTTAAAGCCCTGGCGGTATATTTCGTATCTTCACTGGCCAGCGGCCCGATCAGTTCGCTTTCACCTCTGGCCAGAGCAGCTGCGATCAGGGCCCGCTGCGTGATGCTTTTTGAACCAGGCACTTTAATAACCGCTTCGGCCTTCTCTAAAGTTCTAATAGATATCACGATATTCCTTTCAGTCCTTAAGCCGGTCGAGCAATTCCTGTCGCATAACCTCGACTGGAGCTGGCTGGCCGGTCCACATCTCAAATTGAGCCGCCCCTTGGAAGAGCAGCATGGCCAGGCCGTTAACGACCTGGCAACCACTAGCGGCAGCTTCTCTCAGCAGCCTTGTTTCAAGGGGGGCATAAACTATATCCATTACGACCCGGTAAGCGGCCAGGCTCTCGGCCGCTACCGGCATTTCATCGACCAGCGGGTCCATTCCTACCGAGGTGGCATTAACCATGGCGTCAGCCGTTATCCCCCCTGCCTCTTGCAAGGGGAACCACTGACAACCTAGGTCAGACGCCAGGGCCTGTCCCCGTTCCGGGGTACGACTGGCAATCATCACCTCAGCCCCGGCTTCAAGAAGGCCGAAACCGATTGCCCGGGCCGAACCGCCGGCGCCCAGCAGGAGCACCTTGCTGCCTTGCAACTCCATGACCCCGGCCAGGGCCTGGTTCGCCCCCAGCCAGTCCGTATTAGAGCCATGGATAACACCATCCTTGATCAGCAGCGTATTAACTGCGCCGACCTTTTCGGCGAGCGGATCTATCGAATCGAGAAAAGGAATGACCGCCTGCTTGTGGGGAATGGTCACGCTCAGCCCCCGGACCCCGGTCGCCCGGAAACCGTCAAGCGCCGCTCCGACATCCTGGACCGGAAAGGGCACATATACCTTATTGAGGCCAAGTTCCCTGAAGGCACGGTTGTGGAGCGCCGGACTCAAGCTATGAGAAACCGGCCAGCCCATGATCCCGTAGACCTCAGCTGCGCCATCAAACAGCCCCATCAAAAACCTCCACGACCCGGCGCATCGCCGAGACAGTAAGCTGTCCAGGGGCAGACAGCGGGCCATCATCCGGCGCTGCATAGCTCATAAATCCACCCAGTTCCAGAGTGGCAATCCTGCTGATCATCCCGGCCCGGCCCATGCAGAATGCAGACAAAGGGAAAGACATTTCAGAAGCGAGATCCTGCAGGTCGAGGACCCGCAGAACATCCTGGAAATTGTCGGCCATGGTAACTATCTTGCCAATATCAGCCCCGCTCCGATATTGTTCCTGAAAGATCGATCGCAAAGCCTGCGAAGAAGCCGTGGTCTTGAAATCATGCCAGGAGACGATCGTTTTCACCTTGTTGGCCCTGGCATCAGAGATCAGCTGCTGGCGCAGACCTTCGCCGGTACGAAGTTCGATATCCACATAGGCCGCGCCATTACTGACCGCCTCGCCAAGCAAGGCCAGCCTTTCCTCTTCGGAACCCGAAAACTCGCCACCCTCCCATTCCGGCCGGCAGGTAAAAAGCAGCGGCACCTTAAGCTCTTCGACGAATGGGGTGATTAGCGGCTCGGCCAGGGCATCAAGACGTATCTCCAGGACATCGGCTTGCTCTGCCGCGGTCTTCGCCAAGGCCAGAGCCCTGCCAAGATCCCGGTCAGCTATCGATACACATATTTTAGCTTTCGCCACTGCCATAAACACCACCACTCTATATGTTTCAGAAGAGAGACAGCCTATTCCAAAGTGGTCGGATTGTCAATCTAACCAGAGGACTCCGGAACGAAGAAAGGCCCTGAATGGCTGGGAAAAACCTGCAAATCCTGATATTATTTACTCTCAAGAGGACAACTGCAGATGCCCAGACTCTTTATCGCCATAGATCTCCCTGATCAACAAAAGCGCAGGATAGACTCAATCTGCTACGGACTGCCAGGAACCCGCTGGATGGCAGCGGAGCAGATCCACCTTACCCTGTGTTTTATCGGAGAAGTGGACAGTAGCTCTTACGGACGGATCACCGATGCACTCAGTGAAGTCCGAGCCGACCCTTTTGCCCTGCAGGTCAAGGGGATAGGCCATTTCCCTCCCCGCCGCACGCCAAAGGTCCTGTGGCTCGGCCTGGACCAGAGTGAACCATTACTCCAGCTGCAGCGCCGGGTTGAAGCGAAACTACAGCAGAGCGGACTGACCTCGGAAAGTCGGAAATTTTCTCCCCATATAACCATTGCCAGATTCAATAACCCACCTCTCGACAAGGTTGCCGCCTTCATGGCAGCCCACAGCCTCTTCGAGCTGCCACCCTTCCGGGCGGAAGAGTTTCATCTTTACTCCAGTTTTCTGACTTCCGGCGGAGCAGCACACACGCTCGAGGCCTCTTACCCGCTCAGAGCAAAATAATTTAGGCCAAACCATCTATATACAAGCGCAGTATTGTCTTTTTGCTCTCAACTATATTATGATGTTGCTTCTTATTAATTTAATCGTATGAGAGTCAAAAATGTTCAGATATCTTTCCCGGCGCCCTTCTTTGCTGGCAGGCCTGTTGCTGGTCGTTACATTCTCTTTTCTCTTAAACGGATGTTCTGATAAAGAGCCGATAACAATCGGTTACGTCGGCCCCGATTGTGCTATAAAGGGAGCCCAGATGGCGGCCGCAGAGGTTAAAATCAGCGGCAGGCCATTAAGGATAGTGGCCGTATCTTCTGACCAGGGCATGTCCCTGGATGAACAGACCCTGGACTTCCTGGTCGCCCAAGGAGCGGTGGCGATAATCGATGCCACGGAAAATCCACTGCCAGCTATGCCGGAAAAATTCCCGCCATTGATCTTGCGGGCCTCTTTGACCAGAGATATCCTCCAGTCCCAGACCCGACCGGTCAGAATCAGCGCCCCCTTCGAAACACCCGCTCCGAGAATGGCTGATTATCTATGGACCAGCGGAGTTGTCTCTGTTTCGGTTATTGTTGACAACGACGATATCTACACCAAAAGTTGGATGAAAAGCTTTCGAAGGCGCTACGAAAGGCACCAGGGAGTAGTACTGAAGGTTGAAAAGACAAATTCCAGCTCAGATGCGTCGATCAACGAGACCGTAAAAAAAGCGCTAATCAAGAAGGCTGCCGGACTGGTAATAGTCAGCAATGCCCAAACAGCCATAGAAATTAGCCGCCTGGCAAGATCCGCCCGACCTGACCTGCATATCGCCTTGGCTGAAACGGCTTCCCCACAGCAACTGATCGGCCAGGGGAACTCAGATATCGAAGGAGTGATCGCCGCTCTCTTGTTAAATGACGCTGAAGATAAGGACTTTCAGTCTTTCAGCAAAAGCTATCAAGAAAGGTACTCTACAGAACCGACCTTTTCAGAGGCGATGATCTATGACGCGACCAATATGGTTATCATGGCAATGAGAGACAAAAAGGGCGACAAAACTCTCGCCGCAACTTTTGCAGGAATATCTTCATATCAAGGAGTGCTGGGAAAATCAGAGCGGATCAATGGTGTTTTCAGGAGAAAAACATCATTGATCGAGTTTACCAACGAAGGCAGCCGTCCAGCCATCAGAACAGGCCATCCGGGCAGGAGTAATCA
>CBDVDF010000201.1:0-4430 GCA_965372675.1 uncultured Desulfobacterales bacterium | reverse complement strand
GAAACCATGACGATGGCAACTGTTATCAAGATAAGCTTCTTCATCTATAATTCCTCTCCTTGAAAGTATCTGAGGGTCTTAAAAAACAGATCAGGGTCGAGCGACTAAGCGCTCGACCCTGATAATTTACCAACTATGATAACAGAATTTAACAGATTTATTCTTCTATTTCACATTCACCATCTTCGCACTCGACGTTGGCGACCAGGAACCTGGCTTTCAAACCGGCTTTCTTTAAAGATTGCACCGCCATTTCCGCCCTTGCTCCGGTGGAGCAGTGGACCAGGAGCTCTTTGTCTTTAGGCAGTTCAGCGAGCCTTTTTTCGATCTCGTCAAGCGGGATATTGACGGCGTTTTTGAACATTCCGTCGGAGATCTCCTCTGCGCCCCTGACATCGAGGATCAGTTTGCCGGCAACTTTGCCAGCCACGACTTTCTTGAAATCACCGATCCCTACTTCACCCTTGCCGGGTTTATATTTCCAGCTGATCTCCGAGCCGACTTTACCGGTCGCGACCTGGTTGCCGGCGGCTTTCCAGCCAGCGAAACCACCGTTAACGGCAGAGATGCTTTTATAACCCCAACCCTTAAGCATTTTGGCGGCTTTTTTCGCTTGCTCACCATCACCGTAGAGAACGATGGGGGTCTGGCTCTTCATGGCCGGGAAATCATCTTCCGCGTCCTCCAGATCGGCGACCGGAATGTTTACCGACCTGGGGATATGACCTGCGGCAGCGTCTTTACCGGAACGAAGGTCAACCAGAATGATATTGCCTTCTTTTATGAACTTGCTGCTGGCAACGACCATCTGGCCGGCCTTTTTCCAGCCCGGAGCGCCCTGGAGCATTACTTTAACATTGGTAAAACCTTTTTTAACCGCCAGACCGGCGGATTTGGTGCTCATGCCTCAGGTGGGTCCTCCACAGTAGAAGATCAATAATCTCTCTTTGGTGGACATGGGCAGAATAGAAGCAAATTCTTTTTTCAGCTTCGCTACCGGGGCCGAAACCGCAGATGGGATATGCCCTGACGCATAACGTTTGGCCGGTCTGGAATCGACCAGCAGGTAATCGGATTTAGCGGCGATCATTTTGATCAGTTCTGCGGGTTTTATCTCACTGACACCCTTGGGAAGTTTCGCCAGTTTCGGCTTAACTACGGTGGCCACCTTGTCATCGCCGACAACCTTGAATTTAACGATGGCGGCATGGCCTTTCTTGGCAAATTCAAGACCCTTGGTGGCGTCATTGAATTTGATCATTACATTGCCGAGTTTTTTGTCTGCGATGGTGATGGTCTTGGCTTTATTGGACATGCCAAGGACTTTGCCTTTGACGACTTGGCCCGCCTGTTTGGCGGCAACCTTCCCGGTGCTATCCACTCCTGCATAAGTCAATGCGGGGGTAGAAGTAACCAGCAGGGTCGCGCATAACAATAGCGGTAACCCCAACATCAGTTTCTTGATCTGCATCTGTCTTCCTCCTCTGTTTGCATCTACCCAGAAATCCTCATTTCCGGGCCGACACTAGTTATATTTACGTGCTTTCTACTACTTGTTTATCTTTCGAGAGTTCTTTTATAGAGGTCAATAATTCTTCCGGCGAGAAAGGGCTGGTGAGGAGGCGATAATTAAGCGATTTCCCCTCTGTTGCCTCCAGATCTTCACTGCCATATGGATAAATGATTACGACGGGCAGCTCTGAGCCACTTTGTTGTAGTTGCCGGAGCATTCTGCCTCCTTGCTGATCGGGACCGGAAACATCGACGATCAGGATGTTCGCCATGAATTCTCCATCATGTGTAGCAATCCAGCCAAGAGCAGTTTCAATATTACTCAAGCTGGTTACCCGAAAATCAGCCTGCTTTAAGAGCAGGGTCATGATCCGTTCGAGCCCTGTATCTTCTTCAAAAAGCAGAATGTGCTTGTCTGTTGGTTGCATTCATTTTCCCGTAATGTCTCTTAACGGTTAAATTAATAAGCAAAAGCTATGCCTGTTATGGGAATGACAAGATAACCGCTTGATATTATTTGATAATTATAATAAAAGAGAGTGTTTACCGACAGTGAAGCGTTGCAAATAAATTTGACGGTTTTTTGGGGATGGAGTGGGTGGGCTGCTACCAGGGGGTATGGCGTGAAGTAGGGGGGGGAGATGTGCAAATAAATTTGCACCAGTTGGTAGGTTCGAGGATCGAGGTACGAGGGGAAAGATGAAAGATGCGAGGGGAAAGGTGCGAGTTGAAAGAAGGTTCTGGGTTCCCGGTTCAGAGGTTAAAAAAGATCTCTCCCCTTAGTTGAGAGAAATTCTGTAACTCCCATCAAGAGATCGCCGCGTCGCCTTCGGCTCCTCGCGATGACGAAGTTGTGACTCATCACACCTTTCCCCTTGCAACTTTCATCTTTCAACTTTCAGTTCCTTCTACCTGGTTGAGCCGCCAGTTCAGGGCCTGGCGGGTTATGCCGAGCATTTCGGCGGCCAGTTTCTGGTTGCCGTTGGTGCGTTGCAGGGCCTCTTTGATCAGCAGGCTGCCGGCTTGTTTTATGGATGGCAAGGTCTTGAGGCCCGAGAAGGGGGTTGGGGCAGAGGTGTCTTGATCTGTAAAGATCGGTTCTTCGACCCCTTGTCTGCTGCGGATCTGCTTTTTGAAGTGCTCCATGCCGATAGTGGAGCTGTCCTGTCTGCTTAAGGCATCGACCACCATATTGCGTAGTTCGCGGATGTTGCCCGGGAAATCGTAAGTTGCCAGCAGGTCGATCAGTTGCGGTGGATAGGCGGGCTTGTTGCGGTTGAGAGCGGTGGCTGCTTCAGCAAAGAAATGATCGAGGAGTAGGGGCAGGTCATCGATCCTCTGTCGCAGAGGAGGGATCTCGACATGGTGGCCCTGGAGTCGGAAGAGGAGGTCTCTCCTGAACTTGTCCTCGTTTAGAAGTTCAGACAGGGGTCGATGGGTGGCGAAGACCATTCGGCAGTCGGTCCGTCTGGTCAGGTCGGAGCCCAGAGGCATGAACTCCCGCTCCTGAATGAGCCGCAATAATTTGACCTGTGAGTTAACAGACAGGTCGCCGATCTCGTCGATGAACAGGGTGCCGCCGCCGGCTTTTTCAACCAGTCCGGGCCGATTACTGTCGGCGCCGGTAAATGCTCCTTTGAGATGGCCGAACAGGGTGTCGGCCAGCATATTTTCATCAAGACCGGCAATGTTGACCGGCACGAATTCTCCCTGGCGGCCACTCAAGCTGTGAATAGCTTTGGCGATCAGCTCCTTGCCTGTCCCTGTTTCACCGGTGATCAGGACCGGCTCACAGGTTGAGGAAATAGCCTCAACATACTGGAAGACCGAGCGCATCCCTTTGTTGTGGGAAATGATCTCGGCGAAGGCTTCCGGATGGTCCAGGGTATCCTGGAGAAAATGCTTTTTCAGGCTTTCATGTTCTTGTCGCAATCGGCCGAGATCGATGGCCCTTTTCACCCCGTTGACCAGACGCTCTTCATCGCTGACTTTGGTGAAGAAATCGTAGGCGCCAAGCTTCATACACTCTACCGCCGTTTCAACCAGGTCGAGTCCGGTCAGAATGATCACCGGCACTGCCGGGTGTTTCTCGATGACCATAGTCAGCAGGTCTGCCCCGGAAAGATGCGGCATGGTCAGGTCAAGGACCAGAGCGCTTACCGGTTGGGCGGCCATGATCTCCAGGGCCTGGCGGCTGTCGTTAGAGGTCAGGATGTTGTTTATGCCACTGGAACGCAGGGCGAGACTGAAGCTGTTCAGCCAGCTGTCTTCGTCATCGATCAGCAGAACCGGGAGGTGAGGGGAGATATTTTTGTTAATGGTCATGGTTTGTGGTTTAGCGGTTCAGGGTTCAGGGTTTAGGGTTCAAGGGTTCAAGGGTTCAAGGGTTCAAGAGTTCAAGGGGTTCAAGGGTTAAGAACAGTGAAAACTACAAGTAAAAGGGCAAAAGGTAAAAGTGTGGTTGTTTATTGATCGGAAAGATTTCTCCTTTCACTCGAAATGACATGCGAAGGTTCAGGGGTTCCGGGTTGTCGAGAGCTCTTTCCGATGCGATACCACCAACCCTAAACCTTGAACCTCTGAACCCTGAACCTTTTTTATAACTTTACACTTTTAACTTGTCATCCCCCCCGGTCGCCGGAAAAGAAATGATCGCGGTTGTGCCCTTGCCGGCAGATGAGAAACTGATCGTGCCGTTGTGTTCCTTGACGATACCGGCGGAAACCGACAGACCCAGACCGGTGCCGCCCTTATTGCGTTTGGTCGTGAAGAAAGGATCGGCGATCTGATCGATCGATTCCGGTGGGATACCACACCCTTCATCTTCAACCTTGATATATACCTGTTGTCGGTCATCGGTGACGCCGGTCTCAATGATAATGGCGGCCTGGTTGTTCTCCAGAGCATCGCAGCTGTTC
>CBDVDF010000200.1:0-4431 GCA_965372675.1 uncultured Desulfobacterales bacterium | reverse complement strand
GGCCGCGATCTGTTTGTCCTGATGCCCACCGGCGGCGGCAAATCCCTTTGCTTTCAAATCCCGGCCCTGCACCGGTCGGGCGTTGCCATTGTGGTCTCCCCTCTGATCTCCTTGATGAAAGACCAGGTTGACGCCCTGACCGCCAACGGCATCAAGGCAGCCTGCTATAATTCCTCCCTGAAAGAGGCCGAGGCCCGCCAGACCTTGGCCCGTCTGCACGACAACAGCCTTGATCTCCTCTATGTCGCCCCCGAACGCTTGATGAGCGATTCTTTCATCGAGCGCTTGAAGGGTATTAATATTGCCCTGTTTGCCATCGATGAAGCCCATTGCATTTCCCAGTGGGGCCACGACTTCAGACCGGAATACCGGCAACTCGGCCGGTTGCGGGGACTGCTGCCGGGTCCTCCGATAATCGCCCTGACCGCCACCGCCGAACCCCACACCAGAGAAGACATTTTAAAAGGTCTGGGACTCCCTGGAGCCCGATCCTTTGTCACCGGCTTTGACCGCCCCAATATACGTTACACCGTGGTCGACAAGGCAAAACCAGCCGCCCAGCTCAGGGATTTCCTGGCCGCCCACCCCGGTGAATCGGGGATCGTCTATGCCTTAAGCCGCAAGCGGGTCGAGGCGATCACCAAGGACCTTAACCAGGCCGGCATAGTTGCCGCCGCCTATCACGCCGGGCTTTCCACCACTGAACGCCAGCAGGCCCAGGATGCCTTCCAGCGGGACGATATCCAGGTGGTGGTCGCCACGGTGGCCTTTGGCATGGGCATAGACAAGTCCAACGTCCGCTTCGTGGTCCATTATGATCTGCCCAAAAATATCGAAAGTTATTACCAGGAAACCGGCCGGGCCGGCCGGGATGGTTTGCACGCCGATGCCCTGCTGCTTTTTGGCTATGGAGATATCGCCATTGCCAGGGGTCTGATCGAAAAAGGCTACAACCAGGATCACAAACGCATTGAACTCCATAAACTGAACAGCATGGTCGCCTTTGGCGAGGCCCAGTCCTGCCGGCGCCAGATCCTCCTGGCCTATTTTGGCGATAAACGGGATGAGCCCTGCGGCAACTGCGATATCTGCCTGAATCCACCCCAGCAGATCGAGGTAACCGAAGAGGCCCGCAAGGCTCTGTCCTGCGTATACCGGGTCGGGCAGCGGTTCGGCATCGGTCATATCATCGAGGTGTTGCGCGGTTCGAAAAATCAGCGCTTGCTCAAACTTGGCCACGACCGCCTTTCCACCTATGGCATAGGCGCGGACCAGTCCCGTGATTTCTGGAGCGCCCTGTTGCGGAATCTGATCAATCAAGGCTTTCTCTTTCAGGATATTGCCAACTATTCGGTCCTCACCCTGACCGAAGAGGCAGGACCACTGCTGAAGGGGGAACAGACCATGAGCATGCCGGAGCCCAGGATCAGGACTTCGGCCAAAAAAGCCAAGGCCAAACGTAAATCCACCGACAACCTTGAATACGACCAAAGTCTTTTTGAGGAACTGCGGAAATTACGCAAAGAGATCGCCAGCGAGCAAGGAGTACCTCCTTTTGTGGTCTTCAGTGACGCCAGCCTGGCGGAAATGGCCGCACTCCTTCCGAAGGACGATGAAAGCATGCTGGCCATAACCGGCGTTGGCCAACACAAACTGGAACGTTACGGAGCCCGCTTCATGAAAGTATTACAGACCCCCTCAGAGGCAGCACAGCCGGCAACGGCAAGACCACAATAGCCTCACAGCGGGGCTACATGCCAGAGTTGACCTCTTGTACTTTTCTGCTTCTTGTGCCAGAATTTTAACATAAACAACTTTCTCGCAAAGGCACCAGCATGGATTCGCAGGATATTTTCGAAAAGCTAGGAGAGATGATCAATAAATATTTCTCCGAGCAGCAGCAGGGCCGCTTTGTCGAATATCTGCCCCCTGACCGATTGAGTCTGGCCCTGGACCTGGATAAACCCGAAGGCGAGGCCGACTGGCAGGCCCTTTTTTCCTGGGTTGAGAAATATCTGGCCTACTCGGTAAAAACCAGTCACCCCGGCTTTGTCAATCGGATGTGGGTTGGCGCCAACCTGCCGTCGGTAATCGGCGAAATTGTTGCGGCCATCGCCAATACTTCTGCCTGTACCTATGAGTCGGCGCCGGTCTCCACCCTGATGGAGAAATACATGCTCCAGAAGATGCTGGCACTGGTTGGTTTTGAGAACGGCGAGGGACAGATGACCACCGGTTCCAGCAATGCCAACATGATCGCCATGATGGCGGCCAGAAACCTCACTTGTAAGGGGGTTAAAAAAAGAGGCCTGTTTTCCGAAAAGGAACTTTTCTGCTTTGTCAGCGCTGATGCCCATTACTCAATGGACAAGGCCGCCAATATTCTTGGCCTGGGTACGGAGCATCTCATTAAAGTCCCGGTCGATCGCGGAGGTCGGATGGATGTTGAGGCCCTGGAAGAATGTATCCTCGCCGCTCGTCAATCCGGTGGCATCCCTTTCTTCGTTGGGGCTACAGCCGGTACAACGGTCAGAGGCGCCTACGACCCGCTGCCCGAATTACTGGCGCTGCGCGAAAAATATAACTTCTGGCTCCATGTTGATGGGGCCTGGGGCGGGGCCGTGGTTTTAAGCGAGACCCTGCGTAGCCAATATTTAACCGGCCTCAAAGAGGCGGATTCTTTTACCCTGGATTTTCATAAGATGCTGGGCACGGCCCTGATGTGTAATGTATTCCTGATCAACCGACGCCCCGATCTCCTGGGCCAGGTTTGCGGCGCCGGTGATGTCAGTTATATCTTCAGAGAGGGTGAAGAAGCTGAACTCTACAATCTGGGTGCCCACTCTTTGCAGTGCGGCCGGCGGGTTGATGCCCTGAAATGGTTTCTTGACTGGAAATTCTATGGCCAACAGGGTTTTGCCAAACGAATTGAGACCTATCATCAACTCTGCCGGTATGCGGAGGAGATCGTCGAAGACAGCCCGGAACTTGAAATGGTGGTGCCGAGAGATTCCTTTAATATCTGCTTTCGCTTTAAGGCGCCGGAAGCTCAGGTCAACGAATTCAACCTGGCCTTAAGGACGAAACTTTATGAAGGCGAGGTCTCACTGGTTGGCTACGGCTATATCGATTCTCAACTGGCCCTGCGTTTACTGATCACTAATCATAATTTTACCAGAGCCGATATCGCCGCTTTTTTTACAAAATTGGTTGCGGCCGGCAAAATACTTGCGGGGGAGTGGAGCAAATGATCTCTAAAAAACCTCAAACATATCTGGGCCATCCGAATCAGGAGCGGATCAGGATGTTTCTACGAGAACTTTTTGCCTCACCGGATCCTGCTACGATCGAGACTGAGGCGACCACTTTTCTTGCCGAAAACCCGGTGCCGCTGCTTGATTTTCCTCCCTTTGAGCCCCTCTACTCCCGCACAATTCTCTATCGGGCCGAGAACCGTTACGAGGCCATGGCTGCCAGGTGGAGCAAAGATGCGATTTCGGCAATTCATGGCCACCCCATGTTTGCCTTTTACTATATACTTGAGGGAGAGCTCTCAATGGAGAACTTTGTCAGGGATGGCGATGGGGTCAGCAAGACCGATACCAGAATATATAAACCCGGCCAGTATTTCTGTATCCTTGGCAACACCACCACCTTTGATAACGGCATCCATCGAGTCTCAGCAGTAGAGGAAAGCCTGAGTATTCACATCTATTCGGATGATGCGATGAAGGGTGAGATTTTTCAGCTCTAAACATATTGCTGGCCTAGTGGCTAAATACGAGGTGCCCCTTGAGGTATAGACCTCGACTACGATAGGCACTTCCCTAAATTCGTTACGGAGTCAGGAGTTCTTAATCTATGATCCGTTTCTTGCTAATCTTCTGGTTTATCTACTATGCAATTCGCCATGGGGCCTTGCCCTGGCGATTCTTTCAACTTAATGCGCCTTATTTCAATTCCCGGAAGGGTATTTTTTCGAAGCTGGATATAGACAACTGTATCCCCGCCCCCTGGCGTCTGGCCCAGGAGGCTCTGAACCCGGAGCTGGAGCCCAGCTCATTCCCGGTCTTTTTTAAACCTGAGTGGGGCCAGAACTCCCATGGTATTTTCCGGGTTGATAACCAGAATGAGTTCGAGCGCGGCTGCCGGCGGGCCGCCGATAAGGATATTGACTATATTGTCCAGGAAGCAGCGCGGGAGACCAGGGAGTTTGAGGTTTTCTATATCCGGGACGCGCAGGAAAAGAACCGGCATGCCACCTTTTCGATCACGGAAGTGATCAATAGCGGCGATGATCCTTTACCAATTAATGGCATCTATAATAAAAATACCGTCTACGACGATTGTACGCCGCAGTTCTCTGCTGCTGAGCTTGAAAAGATCTGGAGCCATTTTAAATCTATCTGCGAATATCGAATCGCCCGGGTT
>CBDVDF010000199.1:0-4460 GCA_965372675.1 uncultured Desulfobacterales bacterium | reverse complement strand
CTTAGGCGTTGACTTGGAGTTGGAAACCTTACCACCAACCAGAATGGCAATGCCGTCACCTTCAGGATCAGCCAGAGGCATAGCAGGACACATGGTATAACAGTTACCACAGAACATGCAGCGCTCATTCTTGACCGCAACTGATTTGATTTCCTCACCATCAGAGTTCGTGGCCTTGGCAGGTCTGATCGCACCAAGCGGACAAGAAGCAACAGCCAGCGGGATCTCACAGAGAGAAGAAATTGCATCGTGATCGATCATCGGCGGCTTACGATGGACACCGAGGATAGCGATATCAGAAGCATGAACCGCACCACACATATTCAGACAGCAGGCCAGGGCGATACGAACCTGGGCCGGCAGAGTCATGCTGGTGAAGTGATCGAAGATCTCATCCATTACCGCCTTAACAACACCGGAAGCATCGGTGGCAGGGGTGTGACAATGCATCCAGCCCTGGGTATGAACGATATTGGTAACACCGGCACCGGTGCCGCCGATCGGGAACTTGTTGCCCCGGCTTCTAAGATCGTCCATCAACGGCTGAACCTTGTCTTTGGAATCTACCATGAACTCAACATTGTTCCTGGTGGTCCAACGCAGGTGACCATCACAATGGGCATCAGCAACGTCACACATCTCACGGATGAGCTCGATACTGATCAGCCTGGCAGCGCCAACCCGAACGGTGTAACACTCGTCGCCGGTTTCACTCTTATGCATCAGGACGCCTGGCTCCAAAATCTCATGGTAGAGCCATTTGCCGTAATTCTTCTTCACAACGGGCGGAAACATCTGCTCGAAATGGGGGGGACCGATGTCAGTAATCCTATCGGCCATCGGATTTTCTGGATCATAACCCATAATAAAACCTCCTTATATATTGCATCAAACTTAGATTTTAACTTACTAAAACAAATTGCCTTCGAACCGAAAGATCACTGGGCGTGACGTTTACGGAATTCCTTAACATCACGGTCCCAACCACCTTCAACTTCGTCCGGTCCCCAGAATACGTAGGGATTGGAGCGAGGCTCTCTGATGTGCTGAGGAACAATGTCAACTTCCATTACCGTCAGGAAGGTCGGCAGGCCAACACGCTGAATGGTCTCACCAATACGCTCACGGTTCTTACCAACTTCCATCCACCAATCCCAGATCTTCTCAATAACTTCGATAACTTCCTCGAAATCATTATCGGGATTAACCTTGATGAAAGGAATGGTCATGGTGGCGAACTGAGCACCATCAAGGATCGGGGCTTTGGCGCCGACACAGATGGTGGCACCCTGATCAAGACCAGGACGCAGGGCCCGAGGCATAACGTTGATACAATGCATGCAGCGGGTACAGTTGGAGTTATCGATCTGCAGCTCATCACCCTTCATCCGCATACATTCGGTCGGGCAGAGGGCCAGAACTTCGGCATCGATAGCGAACTTACCCCAATCACGGCCGGCGTGAGCACCGGCGTTAGGAGCGAACTCACCGCTGATGTAACCCTTGACGGCAGCTTGATCGATCCGGATGTCATCACGCCAGGTACCGAGAACAGCGAAATCAGAACGGGCAATTGCGGCCACACAGTCATTCGGGCAACCGGAGAATTTAAATTTGAACTTGTACGGAAAGGCCGGGCGATGGATCTCATCCTGATAATGCATGGTCAGGTGATGGCACAGGGCCTGGGTATCAATACAGGAATACTCACAGCGGGCCTTACCCAGACAACAGGCAGGAGTACGCAGGTTGGAACCGGAACCACCAAGATCCCAGTTGAGATTATGGGTCAGGTCCCAGAACAGCGGCTCAAGCTGATCAGTGGTGGTGCCGAGCAGGACCAGATCACCGGTAGAACCGTGCATGTTGGTCATACCAGAACCAAATTTCTCCCACAGGTCACAGACCCCGCGAAGCATATCGGTTCTATAGAATTTACTTGAAGGCTGGTTCAGACGAACGGTGTGAAAGTGAGCAATACCGGGGAACTGCTTCGGAACGTCTGAGTAACGGCCAACGATACCACCGCCGTAACCAAAAACACCAACGATACCGCCGTGTTTCCAATGGGTGATTCTATCCTTAAAGGATAGCTCCATCATACCAAGAATGTCCCAGCACTGGGGACTCTGCTCGGCCTGCCTCTTCAGATCGGTGACAAAACTCGGCCAAGGGCCTTTCTCGAGTTCGTCCATCATGGGAGTGTCATGCTTCGGCATTTCAATTCCTCCTTAAAATATTTTTGCCTAAAAAAAACTCTCTCTCCGAACGGGATGAACCATCCCAGAAAACTGGTACTGCCTCCCCGCAGAGAAAAACAATTGTGAATGACTATTCAGAAAAGTAGGAATCTATTCGCCAGCACCCCCTTTGTCAATAAAAATAATCAGCAAATATTCGACTCGCCCGAAGAGGCAAAACAACCCATATTCTGCTGGATTTTTTAGAGCTCTCCTAATACCTATATATAAAGGTATAGATCTCAACCAGAACGAAAAAAAAGGTGGCGAGGCCGGGATCAACCGGCTTCATGGTAGCCTCAGCAATTATTGACAGATCTTTGTTTAAAATGATAATGTCTGAAACATTATTGAAGCTTAAGAAAAAAACTAAAAACTTAAACCAGAGGGACTTCCATAATGGCTCTTAAAGTCGTAATAATCGGCGGGGTTGCCGCCGGCCCGAAAACCGCCTGCCGGCTTAAAAGGCTGCTTGCCGATGCCGACATAACCATCATTGACCAGGACAATCTGATCTCCTACGGCGGTTGTGGTATCCCCTACTACGTATCGGGCGACGTCTCGGACGAAAAGGAACTCCGCAACACCAGCTTCCACATGACCAGGGACGAGGCGTTTTTCCTTGATGCCAAAGGCGTTAAAGTGATGACCCGGACCAGGGCCCTGGCCATCGACCGGCAGGCAAAAACGGTCCAGATCAAAAATCTCGACACCGACCGGGAAGAATTCATCGCCTATGACAAGCTGGTGATCTCCACCGGCAGCGAGCCTTTTGTGCTGCCCATACCCGGTGCCGACCTGGAAGGCGTTTACACGATCAGCGATCTGCACAAGGCCATCGACATTAAAGAACAGCTGGCCAAAGGCAAGGTTGGACGGGCCGTGGTGATCGGCGGCGGCGCCATCGGCATCGAAATGGCCGAGGCCTTTGCCGACCTCTGGGGAGTGGAAACTTCCCTGATCGAATTCATGCCGCAGCTCCTGCCCAACATCCTTGACCAGCCATTTGCAGCCATGCTTGCCAAGCACCTGCGGGAGCATGACGTCAAGGTCTATCTTGACGAAGCAGCCAGATCAATTGAAGCCGGCAGCGATGGCAAGGCCTGCAAAGTCATTACCGCCAACCGGGAAATTGAAACGGACATCGTCATCATGGCCGCCGGGGTGCGCCCCCGCAGCCAGTTGGCGAAAGAAGCCGGACTACAGGTCTCCAAATTCGGCATTGTGGTCAACGATCGCCTCCAGACCTCGGACCCGGACATCTATGCGGCCGGCGACTGTATCGAGACCACGAATCTGGTCTCCGGCACCAAGTGCCTGGCGCCGATGGGCTCACTGGCCAACCGGGAAGGCAGAATTGTCGCCGACAACCTGGCCGGCATTGCCAGCACTTTCGAAGGCTGGATCGGCAGTTTCATCATGAAGGCATTCGATATCTGCGTTGGCGGTACCGGCTTAAGTTATCAGGCCGCCAAAGCGGCAGGTTTTGATGCCGACTACGTCATTTCCGCCCAGTCGGACCGGGCCCATTTTTTCCCGGAACAATCCGTCATCCCCCTGCAGATGGTCTTTGACCGAAAAGACCGGCGGGTCCTGGGAGTGCAAGGCTTCGGCCCCATGGGCGATGGGATTCTGGCCCGGATCGATGCGGCGGCAGGATTGATCGTCAAAGGCGCCACCATCGATGATTTTTCCAAGCTGGAGATGGCCTACGCCCCACCCTTCGCCACCGCCCTGGATGCCCTGAATGCCACCGCCAACGCGGCTGACAACAAGGCCGCCGGCAGACTCCGCACCGTCAGCATCGCTGATTACATGAACTGGATGGATGATCCGGCCAGCCAGCCTGACTGGCTGGCTCTCGACATCAGACATCCGGCTGAATCTGAAATTTTTATTAATAATTTCAAAGATATATGGCTAGCAATGCCTTATGCCGAGATCCGGAAGAGGATCAAAGAACTCCCGGCCGACAAGACCCTGATCATTATCTGTGATGCCGGGACCCGATCGTACGAGATCCAGTGCCTCCTCGACCTCCACGGCCTTAAAAGCCTGGTCCTGGGCGGCGGGTTCAATTGCATTCGCAGGATTGGAGCGGAATGGTGGCCAGACAACTGAAACATCTGACTCTCTCAGCCCTGACCGTTGCCCTGCTCTTCTGCACCCTGTCGGCCAACAGCTCTGCCCGGGACCTGGCCTCCCCATCGGTTACGGCAC
>CBDVDF010000198.1:0-4466 GCA_965372675.1 uncultured Desulfobacterales bacterium | reverse complement strand
CGGCGGCGGCGCTGCGCGCCATTGCCCAGCAGCCGGACCATACGGCCACCATAACCAGAACGTTGTTCGTCTCCATGGCCATGATCGAGTCCACAGCGATCTATGCCTTTGTTATCTCCATGATCCTGATCTTTGCCAATCCTTTCTGGAACTACGTTATTGCGCAGGGAGCCGGATGAGTGTTAACTGGTTTACGGTAGCCGCCCAGATTGTCAATTTCTTAATCCTGGTCTGGCTTCTGAAAAAATTTCTTTACAAGCCGGTTCTGACCGCCATGAGCAAACGGCAGCAAAAGGTTCAGGATGAATTGAAACAGGCGGCAAAGCTTGCAGAAACGGCGGAAAAAGAAAAAAAACGGTATCTTGCCTTGCAGGAAGAGGTCATAAACCGGGGAAAAGAGGAGTTGCGCCTAGTCCGCCAAGAGGCCGATGATTTGCGACAAAAACTTTTCTTAAAGGTTGAGGCCGAGGCCGAGACGGCCCGGATTCACTGGCAAAATGATTTGTCCCGCGAAAAAGCTCTCTTTCTAAAGCAGGCTGGCATCCAGGTTGCCAAACAGTTTCAGCGCCTGGCACAAAGTGCTTTTAATGACTTGGCCGAGGCCGACCTTGAAGAGAATATGATCTCGCGTTTTTGTGCTCTGATCGAAAAAAAGGAGACTGAAGCCGGTTTTTTCCAACAATTACAAAACTCTGAAAAATTGCAGGTTTCAACCGCCTTCCCGCTTACGAAAAGCTCGCAGGATACGATCAGGAAAGTATTGTGGCTGCGCCTTGGTATACAGCCGGCAATCTCTTTCCAGACCGAACCGACACTCATCGCCGGCATTCTGGTTTCGTCGAATGACCATAAAATGGAGTGGAATATTCATCAGTATCTTGACGACTTTCAAGAAGAGCTGGAAAAGGTTTTCTCCATGGAGAACAACTAACGCGGGTAAAAAAAATCTTGTTTTTTGTAACGAACTTGTCAGGAGTGAGCCACTAAACAATATGTTAGAAAAATCATTGAGCAAAAATCAGCAGGCCTTTGACCAGGCGATCTCCTCCTTTTCTCCGGAAATCCAGGTTGAGGATGTGGGCCGGATAGTTTCACTGCTCGGCCCTATTGCCCGGGCCAGCGGTCTGGCCTCTATCGGCTTTGAAGAACTTGTCCAATGTGAGGATGGAACCTTAGGTATGGTCGCCTCCTTGGGGGATGAAACCACCGGAATCATCCTTTTTGGTCAGGCCAAAGGGGTGCGGGCCGGAATGGAGGTGAAAGGGCTGAAACGGGTGGTTGATGTGGAAGTTGGATCTTCTCTGATTGGCCGGGTATTTACTGCGGCCGGTGTACCGCTTGATGATAAAGGGCCGCTGGGCGGAGATGGACGACGGCCGATTGAACATCCGGCTCCTGCCATTATGATGCGGGATCCGGTAATCACCCCTCTGGAAACCGGCCTTAAAGTGGTGGACACCATGATTCCCATCGGTAAAGGCCAGCGGGAACTGATCCTTGGTGACCGGCAAACCGGCAAAACCGCCATTGCGCTGGATGCCATTTGCAACCAGCGCGGCAAAGATGTGATCTGTATCTATACCGCGATTGGTCAGCGCGAGTCGGCTACGGCCAGGGTGCTTCATGAGTTACAGGAAAACGGGGCCTTTGATTATACCCTGGTTTTGGTGGCTGGGGGTGAGGACGGGCCCGGCCTGCAATTTATTACCCCCTATGCGGCCACCGCTATCGGCGAATACTTTATGGAGCAAGGGCGTGATGTTTTGATTGTCTATGATGATCTTACCCGCCATGCCCGCTGCTACCGTGAATTATCACTTCTCCTGGAACGGCCTCCCGGCCGCGAAGCTTACCCTGGAGATATCTTTTATATTCATTCTCGACTGTTGGAACGTTCCACCCATTTACGCCGGGAGTTTGGCGGCGGATCACTTACAGCTTTGCCGATTATTGAAACGGAAGAGCAAAATCTCTCATCCTATATTCCGACCAATCTTATCTCTATTACCGACGGTCAGATATATCTGTCACCTCAGCTTTTTGCCAAAGGCATGCTGCCGGCGGTTGATGTCGGAAAATCTGTTTCCAGGGTTGGTGGCAAAGCCCAGAAACAGGCCTTTCGTGATCTGGTTGGCGAGCTGAAACTCTCCTATTCCCAGTTTGAGGAGCTGGAGACCTTTGCCCGTTTTGCCACCCGTCTGGACGAAGAGACCCGAAAATCCCTGGAGAGAGGTCGCCGTTTACGCGAGGTATTACGCCAGAAACGTTATCATCCCCTACAGGATTTTGAACAGATCATGGTTATGCTGGCCCTGGTCAATGGTCTCTTTGATCCGCTCCCGCCGGATCAGGTGGCCGCAGCAGAAGAAACAATATGTGAAATGGCAACCAGCCATCTACCTCAAATATGTGCGGATATCACAGCCGGGAAAAAATTAAGTGAGGCCATACAGAAAGAGATCCTTAAAGAGTGCCGTAAGCTTCTGGTAAAAAATGAAGATAAGAAGGCAAAATAATGGAGAGTCTCCACGCTTTACAAAAACATATCGAGACCAGTGGCAAACTACAGTCCATTGTTAAGAGTATGAAAACCCTGTCGGCCGTAAATATCCGCCAGTATGAGCAGGCGGCCCGCTCCCTTGATGCCTATCAGGAGACCATTGACTCCAGCCTGCAAGCCGTAATCAGAGAAACCGGCCTGCCAAATAGCGGCAGTAAGGAAGGAACCCTGCAAGGTGTGGTTATTTTCGGGTCAGATCAAGGACTCTGTGGTCATTTTAACAAAAGGCTAGTAGAATTTGTCAACAAAACCCAGGAAAATGTCCAAACTCCGCAATTATTGCACACCTTGGTCTCCGGCGCCCGAATGGCAGCGCGATTGGAAGCTGCAGGCTTTGAGCTGACAAAAACGCTCTGGTCACCCGGTGCGCTGGCCGGGGTGAACCGCCATGTCTACGAAATAATCCTGATCCTCCACCGCTGGCGGCAAAAGCCGGAAATGAAACGGATCGATCTTTTCTTTAACCGATATGAGCCGGGGGGTGGCGGTTTACCAACTACACTTCCTCTATTACCTCTGGATAACGAACGGCTGCGCGAACTTATGAAAAAAAAGTGGCCAGGTAAAAGCCTGCCCTACAGCGCGGCCCCGCCGGATAAACTTTTTTCCGCCCTGATTCAACAATATCTTTTTGTTACCATCTATCGAGCCCAAGTTCAATCCCTGGCCAGTGAGCAGGCCAGCCGTTTGCTCTCTCTGCAACAGGCAGAAAAAAACATCCAGGAACATCTGGAGGAGTTAACCGGCCGCTACCGTAATGTCCGTCAATCCGTCATCACTTCGGAACTACTTGACCTGGTTGCGGGCTTTCGCACCGTAGCTGGCAATACGACTTCTTAGGCTCCTGATTAGACACTAACCAAATAAGGAGAACCATAATGGACGAAAAACAGATCCGGGAAGCTTTGCAGACCGTTATGCATCCTAAGTTAAAAAAGAGTCTCATCGATACTGGCATGATTCGCGACATATCAGTCAATGATGATGTGATTAAACTCACCCTGGCTTTAAAAAGTGATCGATCTCCCCTTAAAGAGCGATTGATACACGAAATCGAAAAAGTAGTGGATGGATTGCCTGAGATCTCGTCCGTCCAAATTGAATTTACCACTTTAAACCGGGAAGAGATTGAACAATTGTTCCCTAAGCCCACATTAAAAGGCATTGCAAAAGTAAAACATTTTCTCGCGGTTGCAAGCGGAAAAGGGGGTGTCGGCAAGACCACAATCGCGGTCAATGTAGCTTTGGCTCTTGAGCAGCAGGGTTATAAAGTTGGGCTTTTTGATGCCGATGTTTATGGACCAAGCGTGCCGGTGATGCTCGATATCTCAGAAGAACTGCACCAGCAGGACAAGATGATTATGCCCAAGGAAAAGTATGGATTACGCATTATGTCATTGGGCATGACGGTTGGAGAAAATGAAGCTTTTATTTGGCGTGGACCGCTTGTTTCTAAAGTGATCAATCAACTGCTTGATCAGGTGCAGTGGGGTGAACTTGATTTTCTGGTTATCGACCTTCCCCCGGGAACCGGTGACCCATCGATTACAATCGCTCAAACTATCCCCCATTGTTCGATTTTAATGATAACCACACCACAGAAAGTTGCATTGGCAGATGTGCGCCGAGCTATCGGACTTTTTAATAAAATCGAACAGCCTATTGTCGGATTAATCGAAAACATGTCTTATTTTCTCAACGGTAATTCTACAGAGCCCATTGAGATTTTTGGCCATGGAGGAGGAGTGCGACTCAGCCAGGAAACCGGCATTCCCTTGCTCGGCACTATTCCAATCGATATCGAACTCCGGCAAGGCGGCGATAATGGAGTCCCGATAATGGTATCAGCGCCAAATTCTTTAACCGGCCTTATTTTCCAGACAATCGCTCAAAAAATATCTGATGC
>CBDVDF010000197.1:0-4485 GCA_965372675.1 uncultured Desulfobacterales bacterium | reverse complement strand
GCCATCATTGACAGACTTGACCGGGATTTTCAATTCACCAGCAACCGGAGTTAACGTCTCGGGCTCTCCGCCAAAAGGATTAAAAGAGAAGGCAGAAGTCAAAAAGAACAACAGCACAAAAAACATTCGGAAAATAAATTTCATTTATACCCCCTGTTGGCACCGGTTATAAGATCCAGACCGACACCAGACTTTATGTAAAGACTTAAACAATGATAAACAACTGATTATATCCGGTATCTCATGTACCAGCGATTTGCATTAATATCACTCATGGAGATATACAACTGATCTCCTTTCACAGTCCTTTTCAGAGGAGCAGGGTTACAGCCGCCCTTAACGACATTGATCCGGTTCGCAGCAAATCTCTGGCCGCAGTTCTCGCAGACCATGAAATCGCCATCCTGATAGTATCCCTTACCCGCTTTGTAACAGACATCACAGGCATCGATCGCGGCCCGGATGATCCCATCACTGCTCTTCAGGACAAAAAAGGTCATCATGGTGCCGTCATCCGCTTTGACCTGGTAATGATGGGCCCTGCCATCATTTACAGAACTGATCGGGATCTTCAAAGCACCGGCAACCGGCGTAAGTACGCCTGAATTCCCAGCCAGATCTCCATCTGATGAATTACAGGCAAAAAGCAATGGAGAAAGAAAAAGTACGGCCAACAGCATTCGGAAAGATGCTTTCATCGCAAAACCTCTCTTGGCGAAGGTTAAATTAATTCCCAGATACCACTCTGTATTACAACAACCATGCCAAGACGCTCTAAAGAAAAAAACCTCGGTTTATCTGGGTTTCTGGCCGATTCCAGAAAACAAACCGGCTGAGTTAAGATAACAATTAAAGAATATTCTTCACCGCTCAGATAATATTCTTTATCCTGAACATGCAAAACCCCTTCCGGATTAACTCCGAAAAGGGTTTTCAGCCAGAAAAACAAAGCCGTTTACACCAGGTTTGAAGATGAGAGCAGGATCAGATGACCAAATAATGCTTCAGGAGCAGCAGGATCCCGGCCAACAACAGGATCGGGCCATTGGCGAAATAGACCACATAGATCAGAGGATAACGGGAACCGAGCATTTCCCGCAGATTCCGGCGGTCGACCAGGCCCGGTATCCAGAAAAGGATGGCGACCAGACCGCCGGTAACGACCAGAATTATGCCTGCGAACAGAAATAACATCTTAACCTCACTTTATTTTAAGCCAGAAAAAATCAGAGCTGCTGAAGGTACATCTCCTCGCTGAAACCAACAAGGAAAACCTTGCCGACCTTCAGGGTTGGAGCCCGCAGACAACCGCTGCGGCCAAGGACCAGAGTCATCAGTTCATCCCGGTTATCGATCGATGGTATAAATTTACTGAAGCGCTTCTGCCGGCCGACATATACCGCAGCACTGTCCTTCAAGATCTGCCAGGCTGCATCAGCCTCTATTTTCTCCTTCCTGGCATCAACTTCGTCCTTAATAGCAATCTTTTTGCCGCCGAGAAACTCCCGGGCATTAAGACAAGACTTTCAGCCTTTCCGCATATAAGCCCAATCGATAGTCATAATCCCTCCTCTTCTGCTTTTTCAGTTCCAGATCTTCAGGGCCTTGTTATAGATCTCGGATCTGGAGAGCCCCAGGTCTGCGGCGATCTGCCGACAGGCGTCCCGCATCGACAGTCCGGAATGATCCCTGTACCAGATCAGAACATCTTCAAGATCACCGGTTGTCGGCCCCTTGTCCCTGGTTTGCCCTTCAATAATCACCACGAATTCTCCCCGGATATTTGAACGGGATTCCAGTTCCGCGATCACCACCGAGAGAGTGGTATGAAACAACTCCTCATACAACTTGGTAAGTTCCCGCCCCAGGAAAACCGGCCGGTCCCCTAATAAAGCCAGACATTCGCGTAGCGAGGCAAGGACCCGGCGTGGAGATTCATAATAAACCAGAGGCAAACCTGTACCGGCCAAAGATTGAAAGAGCCGCTTTCGGTCCCCCTTTTTTCCCGGCAAAAAGCCCAGGAAGGTGAACGGAGTATCCGCCAGACCGGCAACGCTGACCGCGGCAGTCAGAGCAGAGGCGCCAGGGATAGGTTCTACCCTTATCCCTGCTGAAACAGCCTGACGGACCAGGATGGCTCCCGGATCGGAGACCGCCGGCGTTCCCGCATCTGAAACAAGGGCCACATCATCTCCAGCGATCAGTCTATCGAGCACCTTGGCGGAACGTGAAGACTCCTGTCCTTTATAGTAACTGATCATCCTGGTGGAGATATCGAGGCTCGACAATAGTTTTCGGGTATGCCTGGTATCTTCAGCGGCTATCAAAGACACCTCTGTCAGGATACGGATCGCTCTCCTGGTGATATCTTCCAGGTTGCCGATCGGGGTGGCAACTACATACAGAACTCCGGGTTCTTCTCCTGCTTCAGCTTTCAATACTGCCCTCCCTGACTGGAACGCGCAGAGTAAAACGGGTTTCCCCTGGTTGGCTTTCACAGCTGATGGTCCCACCACAGCGCCCGGCCATTTCCCGAGCCAGGAAGAGCCCCAAACCCAATTGGTCTTCCCTGGTAGTATAAAAAGGAGAGAAAACAGCTTCGATATCTGCAGCACCGATCCCGGGACCGTTATCGAGAACCAAGACCTTTACATGATCGTCATCGAGGGAAGTAGAAACATATAAACGCGGTGCGGGTTCATTATCGAAGTTCCCAGCCAGAGCCTGGGAAGCATTTTCAAGGAGTATTGCAATTATCTGATGCAACTCGACCCGGTGACATGCAAGGGCTGGAATATTCTCAGCCAGCGACAACTCTTTGTTGATCTTGTGTTTGAAAAATCCGTCAGAGGTCATGAACTCGATCTCGGTCGTGATCACATCCCTGAGTTTAAAGGCATGTACTCCGGCAGGATCTCGAGATTCTTCCATCAGAACCGAGGTTCTTTTCATTATCTCCTGGAATGTCTCTACTACGCTGGTCAGACGCTGGGCCATCGCCGCCCGCTTGGCGAGCATCTCCCTCAACCCGGCCGCCTGTTCCCTGGCAGATTCAAGAGTATCCGCCTGATCAATCTTTGCGAGCATGCCATCAGCCTGCTCGAACATCATCAGCAGAAGTTCGGTCTGCATCGAGAAGGCCTGGCCGACTCCGTTAAGATTATGGATCACCCCTCTGAAAAGACGGCCAACCGACGCATCAAAGCCAAATCTCACGAAGGCCTCAAGCCACTCATTTTCATTATCAAGTTCTCTGGTCATGTCGATATGTTCAACCAATATCAGCTTAAATGCAAGAATTTTCCAAGATAACCAGTTACTTGCCAAAGACACCAACACCTTCCCAACAAGCCATTTGACAAACACACCGTGCTGTTTTATTATATGAACATCTGCTCACATATTGACAAGGACGCCATGACCAGCATTCAACAAGAGACCTGTCTGGCCCGGACAATTCATACTGAAAGGGTTGAAAAAGCCCGCCGCAACAGCCTGCCGACCGATGACCAGGATAAACTGGTCAACCTCTTCAAGGCTATGGGCGACCCGACCCGGCTCAAGATCCTTTTTGCTCTGGCCTCCGGCGAGATGTGCGTCTGTGATCTGGCATCTTTCCTGGAGATTACGGAATCGGCCGTCAGCCACCAGTTAAGAATCCTCCGACAGCTTTATCTGGTCGCCAACCGCCGCGAGGGACCGATCCTCTATTACCACTTGAATGACCAGCATATTGAACAGTTGATCGGCATCGGTCTCGATCACGTCAGGGAATAAAAGCCAATGGATATATTCCTAAGAATACTTTTTGCATCATGGGAACTGCTCCTTGATGCCTCGATCTATATAATCTTCGGGATGATCATCGCCGGCCTGCTAAGAACTTTTCTGTCTACGGAATATGTGGCCCGGCATCTGGGCAGGGGACGCTTCCTGCCAGTTCTGAAGGCCGCGCTTCTGGGGATCCCTATCCCGCTCTGTTCCTGCGGAGTAATGCCTGCCGCCGCCTCCCTGAAAAAACAGGGGGCCAGTAACGGTGCAACCATCGCCTTCCTGATCTCAACGCCGGAATCCGGCGTGGATTCTATCAGCATAACTTACGCCCTGCTTGATCCGATAATGACCGTCGCCCGCCCTGTTGCTGCTTTTGTCAGTGCGGTGGCGGCAGGAGTTACCGAGAGCATTTTCTCGCCGCCGGGCGAACCGGAGCCGAAAGGGCTCGGGGCGTGTCCGGTCGACAACTGCTGTACAGGTGAAGAATGCAGCCCCGCTGTACACAGCGATCATCACTCAACCTTGGCAAAATTGCAGTCCAGCCTGAGATATGCCTTTATCGAACTATGGGGTGACCTGGCAGTATGGTTCGGGGTAGGTCTGCTGCTCAGTGGCATTATAGAAGTAATCATACCAACAGAGTTAATTACCGAATACCTCGGCGGTGGTCTTAGCTCTATGCTGATCATGCTGGCCGCCGGCATCATCTGG
>CBDVDF010000196.1:0-4497 GCA_965372675.1 uncultured Desulfobacterales bacterium | reverse complement strand
CCATCCTGGTCGGCGATGGATCGGTTCTCTACCGTGAAGTCTTTGTTGAGCAGGCAACAGCCCCACCAATCTTCGCACCGATCCAGACTTTTTTCCCCAGAGCGTCAACCATTGGTTTACTGGGGAGAGAACTGTTCGCCAACAGTGACTTCGTTGACCCCAACACAGTTGTCCCCTTCTATGTCCGCCCCTCGGAAGCAGAGCTTTCAATAAAAAAGCAGCACTAAACTCACCCCAACCCCTTTAACTCCCGCCACTTTTTCTCCAGCCGCTTTTCCGAAACCGGATAGGCGGTCTTGATCTCCTGGGCAAAGACCGAGACCCGGAACTCATCGATCATCTCTCGGTATTCATTCAACACCCTTTCATAGTCAGGCGAAAAAGTCTGCTGTCCGGCAACTTCGGCCAGACGATCATCATGGATCTTGACCTGCGTGGTTCGCAAGAGATCCCGGGCCGGGTCGGCATGTCCCCTTTCCACCCTGACCTGCAAGGCCTTCAGATAACGCTGACAATTCCGCAACCGGCGGCCATTAAAAGTCAGGAGAAAGTCAGATGGCAGGACTTTCTGCAGATGCTCCCGGAAATCATCGAAGCGGTTCTGGCCACCCTGCTGGCCTCCCATCCCTTCATATCTATTGATCAGGTCAAGGACGGTCCGCCGTTCCCTCAAGATCATCGTCACCAGGTCCACTAGCTTGCGGCCCAGCGCGTAGATCCCGGACTGGCGGACTTCGGCTGTCTTCTTGTCGAAGGTCTGGCGGGTCGGGATCTGCCCCTCCCTGCTGGCGAATATCTCTTCAAGGATGAAGGTCTTAAGATCATTGTTGACCTCTTCCATGCTGCCAACCCCTTCATAAAGGGCCCAGTTCTCGTTGCCCAGGGCAAAGTCCTTTTTCAGCCCCTTCAGATTTTTAAACTGTTTAAGGTAAAGGGCCAGGAGTCCCCGCCGGGTTTCATTAGTGCAATCCTCCCGACTGGCAAAGAGTCGCAGGTTGATCCCTCCAGTACCAGTATCCTCCAGGCCCGGCCAGGCGAAACCAAGCAACCTGCCCTGCCGATCGTTAACCGGGATCCTTTCCGGCAGATCGGTAAAATCCCAGGTTGTTATGCCCTGCCGCTGCCATTTTTTCTTTAAACCGTCAAGAAGATCACCAGAGGCCGGTTTGTCACTGCTCGGTGCGGCCAGATCGGCAAAATTACGGCTGGCCTTTAAAACCTTACCGTGCTTGTTGATCAGACAGAAACGGACTTTCAGGTGATCAGGCAGAGAGTCCAGGGGCCAATCGTTGCGTTCGACCCGCACCTGTTTGCTGACGATGATGATCTCTTGCAGGGCAGGATAAAAAGATCCCTGACCGAACTGGATCTCCGCCATGATCTTAGCGGCCGTATCAGGCACCGGGATCAACTGGCGTCTCAGTGACTTGGGCAGACCCTTCAGGAGGAAGATGATCTTTTCGAGGATCATTCCCGGCACCAACCAGTCAAAACGGCCCGGCTCGACCTGGGAGATAACATCGACCGGGATATGGATCGAAATCCCATCATCTTTTTTACCCGGCTGGAAACGGTAGGTGACTTTGCAGGAGAAGCCGCCAACATCGAGCTCCTCGGGGAATTCGGCCAGCTGATCCGAGTCCGGTTCCTGGTGAAGGATATCCTCCTCAACCATCCGCAGCAGATCATCAGAGCCGGCCTTCTTGATCATCCTGATCAGGCCGGTCCGGTCATGAACATCTGCCGGCAAACGCTGATCGTAGAATTGGTAGAGGGTATAATCGTCAACCAGAATGTCCCGCTGCCGGACTCGGTCCTCCAGGTCCTGAAGGCGTTCAACCATCGCCTTGTTATATTCATAAAAAGGGAAGGTGCCGCCCAGATCGCCCTCAACCAGGGCCTGCTGGATGAAGATCTCCCTGGCTTCATCTGGTTTATGGGGCCCGAAATTGACCTTACGGCGGGCCTCGACCAGGAGGCCGAAGAGACTGACATTCTCAAAGGCTACAACCTGACCCCGCTTCTTCTCCCAATGGGGTTCGCTCCAGGAATATTTACAAAGGTGGCCAGCCAGAGGCTCGATCCATTCCACCTTGATATTGGCCACACAGCGGGCGAAAAGCCGGGAGGTTTCAATCAGCTCGGCCGCCATCACCCATTTGCCCGCTTTATTGAACAGGGCGGAGCCGGGGAAGATCATGACCTCCTTGTCCTGGCCCGCCTGGTAGATATTCTTGGCCTTCCGCAGCCCCAGGTTACGAAGACTGCCACTCAGCACCGAGCGATGGATGGCATCATATGCTTCCGCATGTTTGTTAAATTTAAAACCCTTCTGGGCCACGAGAATCGAGCGGATCTGTTCATGGATATCCCGCCACTCCCTGATCCGCTGGTAGGAGAGAAAATTCTGCTTACAGAATTTGCGTAGACGGCCCTGACTCGGCAGTTTGGCGCATTCGTTCCAGATGGTCAGGAAGGAAAGGAAATCAGAGCCACCGCCGGCAAACTTCTCATGGGCCTTGTCCGCCGCAGCCTCTTTCTCGGCCGGTCGGACCCGGGGATCGGCAATGCTTAAAGCAGCCCCGATGATGCTGACCTCGGAGACGACATTAAGCTCCCGGGCCTCGATGATCATCCGGGCTATCCGCGGATCGAGGGGCAGATGGGCCATGATCTTGCCCCGGCCGGTCAGTTTGGCGGTGGCCCGATCAAAATATTTCATCTTGATCGCACCCAGCTCCCAGAGCAGGTTATAGCCATCCTTGATCGCCCTGGAGGCAGGAGGATCGATGAACGGAAACTTTCCCGGATCGCCCAGATGGAGGAAAAGCATCCGGAGAATTACGTCAGCCAGATCGGCCCGCTGGATCTCCGGCTTGGTGAATTCATTACGTCCCAGATAATCCTCTTCAGAAAAGAGCCGCAGGCAGATACCGGCGCCGGTCCGTCCGCAACGCCCCAGCCGCTGGTCGGCGCTGGCCCGGGAGATCTTGCGGACCGGCAACTTGCTAGTCCGGGCCCGGGGGTTATAGATCGATATCCGGGCCAGGCCGGTATCAACCACGTAACGGATCCCGGGGACCGTTACCGAGGTCTCCGCCACATTGGTGGCGACGACGATCTTGCGCCCCCTGGCCGGTCGGAATATCCGGTTCTGGTCCTTGCCGGACAGGCGCCCGAAAAGGGGCAGGACCGTGGCGCCGCCTTTTATATCCTTGCCGTTGGCAATAACCTTTTCGATACCCTCAACGGTTTCGCGGATATCCCGTTCGGTGGGCATAAAGACCAAGATATCGCCGGAGCCACCCTCCTTGTGGAGCTCAATAACCGACTCGATGGCCTGATCGACATAGCCGCTCTCATCTTGATCATCGATGGGTTCAACATAACGCACCTCCACCGGATAGGTCCGGCCGGAAACCTTGATGACCTGGGCATTGTTGAATGCCTTGGCAAATTTATCGGTATCGATGGTCGCCGAGGTGATGATCAGCTTAAGGTCCTGACGACGAGTGATAAGCTCCCGCAATATACCGATCAGGAAATCGATATTAAGACTGCGCTCATGGGCTTCATCGACAATGATCGTGTCGTAATTTTTCAGTTCCCGGTCCCGCCGGGTCTCGGCCAGGAGGATGCCGTCGGTCATGAACTTGATCCGGGTCGAGCCGGTGGTCCGATCGGCAAAGCGGATCTTGCAGCCAACCAGCCCTCCAGCCTCCGGCCCCATTTCCTCGGCAACCCGGGCGGAGACAGAAGTTGCGGCCAGGCGCCGCGGCTGGGTGCAGCCGATCATCTTCTTGCGGCCCCGACCGGCTTCCAGGCACATCTTCGGTAACTGGGTCGATTTACCGGAACCGGTATCACCGGCAACAATCACCACCTGGTGCGCCTTTATCGCAGCGATTATCTGGTCACGGGCAGCCGAGATCGGTAGTTCTTCAGGGTAGGTTATTTTCAGAGACATTATCAAAAAGGGGCGTTTATGATTTTTGGAGAAAATTACTCTGCCCTTTATTAACAATAAAACAGGAGGAAATAAAGTGAGGGGATTTAAAGTTATAAGTAAAAAGTTATAAGTTGTGGTGTTTACGAATCAGAAAGATCTCTCCAACTTCGTTGTTCGAGATGACAGGGCAATGGAGAGATCGGAGTCTTCCTCCGGTCGCTTACCTGCCGCGGTCATTCCATTCCCTCACAGATAGCGAAGACTTCGATGACTAGATTAAGAAGTCCCGTCACTGCGAGGAACCCTTAAGGGTGCACCCCAAGGGCACTTCTTTCAGGGCGCGAAGCAGCCTCTCCTTTACATGACAGACCCAACACGATGTGCTGGGAAGAGCAGCCCCCGTGTCATCTCGAACACCCCAAGGGTTCTGTATAATCCTCCCTCGGAGTCTGTCGCTTACCTGAGGGGGGTACTTTCGTTGGGCGCGAAGAGAGAGATCTTTCTGATCCGTAACTACCGCATTTTTGCCTTTTGCCTTTTTACTTTTC
>CBDVDF010000195.1:0-4519 GCA_965372675.1 uncultured Desulfobacterales bacterium | reverse complement strand
GGCTTGGCAGGATCGGCAAGCTTTCCCTCTGGCACCATGTCGGTCGCAAGCATTTTTCCGGGATTGTCGCCAATGTCGGCCGTGAGATCGGTACCGGCCTGCAAGACCTGGCCGCCTCGATCGAGCGTGACAGCAGTTATGGTCGTCTGGGCAGCTATCTTTATGGCGGCTGCCGTGACTGCCGGATAATCGAGGAACTGAACGACAAGGAAGGCACCATGATAGTCAACGGGGTGCCGGTCAAGATTCTCCGTGAAGCCCGCAATCCCAAAGATATACAATGGAAAGAGAACGGGGCCCGCCTGGTGGTCGATACCACCGGCGTTTTTACAGACCCGACCGCAGCTCCCGACCACGAACGGGGGTCTTTCCGCGGCCACCTGCAGGCCGGGGCCGAGAAAGTGCTCCTTTCCGCCCCGTTCAGCATCAAGGAAAAAGGCATGGCGATGCCTGATGATGCCGTCACCACGGTGATGGGGATCAACGACGAGGATTACATCCCCTCGAAACACAGCCTGATCTCGGCCGCTTCCTGCACCACCACCTGTCTTTCATACATGATCAAGCCTCTTCTCGACCAGATCGGGGCCGAGAATTTTCTTTCGGCCTCAATGGTGACCGTCCATGCCGCCACCGGCAGCCAGCAGGTTCTTGATCGTTTGCCAGGCACCGGCGCCACCGACCTCAGGAAGAACAGATCGATCCTTAACAATATTATCCTGACCACCACCGGCGCGGCCCGGGCTCTGCCTCTGGTCATTCCGGAGATGAAGAGCATCGGCTTTATTGCCGAGTCAGTGCGGATCCCGACCAACACCGGCTCCCTGATCGTCCTGGTTCTTAACCTGCAGGACGACCCCAATGATCCGATCAAGCGGGACAGGATCAACAATATCTACCACGCGTACGCCGATAATTCTAAATATCTTGATTACTCCGAAGAGCAGAACGTCTCCTCGGACATCATTGCGATGCCTTTTGCCGCCACAGTGATCGAGTCTACCGAGACCCACACCAGAACGGCCAACATCAAGGTCAACCTGGCCAAACTGGGGCTGGGCAACGGTAAAATAGACACAGTCGAAGTACCGGTAACCCAGGCAGTCATCTACGGCTGGTACGACAACGAGCTTGGCAGTTATACGAATATGCTGGCCGACCGCACCGTCAGTATCGCCGAACAGATGGTATGAACAAGCCGAACTGGATCGTTTCGCCAATGACGGCAGACGATCTTGGCGCGGTCCATAATATCGAACAACAGACCCCCTCCCCCTGGTCGATCGGCCAGCTGGAGGGGGATTTTTTTAGCGCGGCCGGTCTGCAGCTGGTCTGCCGCCGGGCTGAGAACAGCCGGATCTGCAGTTTTATGATCGGCAGAACGGCCGCCGATGAAGCCGAGATCCTCAAGATCGCCACCGATGGCGATTGGTGCCGCCAAGGTGTGGCCGAGCAGCTGCTCAGGACCTTTCTCGCACTGCTCGTGGAAAGAGGCATAAAAAGCTGTCACCTGGAAATGCGTAGCGCCAATCTGCCGGCCCGCCGTCTCTATGAAAAATTTGATTTTCTGGTGACAGATTCCCGAAAGAATTATTATAGTGATCCGAACGATGATGCACTCTGCATGTCATTGAATATTCAGACTGAAGGCGATCAGCAAAAAACAGGTCTTTAATGGTTTTTTGTAATAATTTCAAATTCTTACAGGAAGAGCCCTTTGAAAAATATTAGAGACCTCGAGATCAAGGGAAGAAAACTGCTGATCCGGGTCGATTTCAACGTCCCCCTCGATGAGCAAGGCAATATCACCGATGACATCAGGATCAGGGGGGTGCTACCGACCATCAACCACGCCCTGGATGAAAATGCCAGGATCATTATCATTTCCCATATGGGCCGCCCCAAAGGCCAGAGGGTAGAAAAATACAGCATGGCTCCGGCCGCCAAACGATTGTCAAGACTGATCTCGAAAGAGGTCAAACTGGCAGGTGATTGCATCGGCGATGAAGTCGAAACCATGATCGAGGCCATGCAGCCCGGCGAAGTCATCATGCTGGAGAACCTGCGTTTCCATGCCGAGGAACAGGCAAACGATCCATCATTTGCCAAAGAGCTGGCCGCGCTGGGGGAAATATACATCAACGACGCCTTTGCCGTCGCCCATCGCGCCCATGCCTCCGTAGTCGGTATCCCGGAATATATCGGCGAGTCGGCGGCCGGCTTTCTCCTCCAGAAGGAGATGGACTATTTTGATCGTTCGATCAGCAAGCCGATGCGGCCACTGGTCGCCATTATCGGCGGCGCCAAGGTCTCGAGCAAGCTCGGAGCCCTGCGGAACCTGATGGACCGGGTCGACAAGATGATCATCGGCGGCGCCATGGCCAACACTTTTCTGAAGAGCCTTGGCTACGAGGTCGGCCAGTCAAAAACTGAAGACGACCTGCTCGATACCGCCAAGGAACTGGTTAAACTGGCCGCCCGCCAGGGCGTCAAACTCTACCTGCCGGTCGACTGCGTGGTAGCCGAAAAGTTCGATGCCCGGGCTGAGACCAAGAGGACCACGATCCAGGAAGTACCTAAAGACTGGATGATCCTCGATATCGGCCCCGCCACCACCATCATGTTCGCCGAGGCCCTCGATGATGCCAAGACCATTATCTGGAACGGGCCGCTTGGCGCCTTCGAGATGGATGCCTTTGCAAGGGGCACCATGGCAATGGTCCAGCGGGTAGCCTCCTCCCATGCCCTGACCATAGTCGGCGGCGGCGACACCGATGTAGCGGTGCACCAGGCCGGTGAGTCCAACAATATTTCCTACATCTCCACCGGTGGCGGCGCCTTCCTGATGCTGATGGAGGGCAAGGAACTCCCCGGAGTTGTAGCCCTTAAGAATAGCAACAACTAGGAGACGGAGATGACCCGCACCCCCCTGATCGCCGGAAACTGGAAGATGCACACCAGCACTGCCGAAGCCGAGCAGCTGGCCCTGGCCGTGGTTCGTTCAGCCGCAGATGTGCTGGACCGACAGGTGATGATCGCCCCGCCCTTTACCGCCCTGGCCGGCGTCGCAGATATTCTCCACGATTCAGAGGTGATCCTGGCCTCACAAAATATCTGCTGGGCCGAGAAAGGCGCCTTCACCGGCGAAATTTCCCCACCGATGCTTAAAGAGCTGGGTGGCCAGATGGCCATTATCGGCCACTCTGAACGCCGTCATGTCTTCGGCGAATCAGACGAGCTGATCAACCAGCGCCTGACCGGAGCCCTTGAACAGGAGATCATCCCGATCCTCTGCATCGGCGAAAAACTGGCGGAACGTGAAGCGGGCCAGACCATGCAGATCCTCGAAGCACAGGTCCGCAAAGGGCTGGCCGGGATACTTATCGATAACCCGGCCGGAATAGTTGTCGCCTATGAACCGGTCTGGGCGATCGGCACCGGCAAGACCGCCTCGGTCGACCAGGTCCAGGAGACCCATGCCTTCCTGCGGGAACTGCTGACCGGAATGTACGAGAAAGATATTGCCTGCCAGATTAGAATATTGTATGGTGGCTCGGTTAATCCTGATAATGTTGATGCCCTGATGGCCCAGGAAGATGTTGACGGAGCCCTGGTTGGCGGAGCAGCTTTAGATGCCGCATCCTTTGACCGCATCATCCATTTTCAGTAACTATTGATATCGGCCTTCCATAAGAAGGTCATTATTTATTTAAGCAGCAGGGAAAAATCATGATTCCTATCATTACATTCATTCACATTCTGGTTTGCTTCTTTCTGGTCGTGATCGTCCTTCTCCAGCACGGCAAGGGAGCCGACATCGGCGCAACCTTCGGCGGAGCCGGCAATACCGTTTTCGGTACTGAAGGACCGGTACCTCTGCTTAACAAAATCACTACCGGAGTGGCGATCCTTTTCATGATCACCTCGATCAGCCTCGCCTGGCTTTCAGCAAATTCCGGCCCCAGTTCGGTAATGGAGAATGTTGTAGCTCCGATCACCACCCAGCTTCCGGTTGAGCAGCCACTGGAAACAGGGCCGGTAAAAGTACCGATGCCGACCGAAGAGGCAGGAACAACAGGTAGCACCCCGGCCGAGTTCCCCGGAGAGAGTAAGTAGTTTTTCAGGAAGTATTGTCCAATCTAGATTTTGAATTTGGATTTTCGGCTGAGAACAAGGAGTGCATGGGAAATAACCCACAGATATATACTATATATTCCGAGGATTATTTCCCATTCAACGACGTAGTAATCTGCCGAAAAGATAATTAAAAAATTGCCGAAGTGGTGGAACTGGTAGACACGCTGTCTTGAGGGGGCAGTGGGGCGACCCGTGCCGGTTCGATTCCGGCCTTCGGCACCATTTTTAAAGGCCCGCAACTTTCAATAGTTGCGGGCCTTTTTTTGTTTTCTCGCCACCAAGCCAATTCAATTCCGCAACCAGCCAGAAAAATTAGTATTGTGTCCCGAATGGCACTAGTTTAAGGCTTTTTTTCATACAGAAACCCCTGAAAACATTGGCT
>CBDVDF010000194.1:0-4527 GCA_965372675.1 uncultured Desulfobacterales bacterium | reverse complement strand
TGATCTTTTCACATAATTCTTTCTGGTCATGCATAATTGCTCCTCCGAGGTTTTTGATGAGAAGATCATCTAGTTACTTTCAAAACCCACCGGGTATGGGGCAGATTTATTTCTTGCAGGCCCGGGAGATCAGGGCAGCAATAAATAAATCTGTCTCTAATTAACGATACGCTCTTTTGCTGCAGAATAGCAATTTTTTCCGGTCCACGGTTGAGCTAATTTAACCGGCGCTGCTGATCTCAGCTACCGGCGGTGATCTGATCCAGCTTGTTGCTGTAAGTAAAGCATGCAACATCGCAGATAAACAGTTATACTGTTATGTTTTCCGGCTTATCCGCTGCTCCTCACGTACAGGGCGGCAGGATACTCCGGGCAGCTTTGGCTGCCCCCCCCATTCCATCTATTTCACAGGTACTGCAGATGACTACCGAGACGATAACGGCGTTCAAGCAAATGGCGCTGGGCAAAGCTATTCTAAAAACATTGGATGAACTGGGTTATGAAACCCCGACCCCTATCCAGGCTCGGACGATCCCGTTGTTGCTGGAAGGTAAAGATGTCCTGGGCCAGGCCCAGACCGGCACCGGTAAAACTGCGGCTTTTGCCTTGCCGCTATTAGCCAACCTCGATTTAAAGCAAAAAAAACAGCCCCAGGTTTTAGTTCTGGCCCCTACCCGTGAACTGGCGATCCAGGTCGCCGAAGCCTTTCAGCAATATGCCAAACATTTGAGCGGTTTCCGGGTAGTACCTATTTATGGCGGCCAGGATTATCGCGGCCAGATCCGGGCCTTGCAGCATGGTGTCCATGTGGTGGTGGGCACTCCCGGTCGGGTGATGGACCATCTGCGTCGCGGCACCTTGAAACTGGAGAATCTCAGTGCAATGGTGCTGGATGAAGCCGATGAAATGCTCCGGATGGGTTTTATCGATGATGTGGAATGGATCCTTGAGCAGACTCCATCAACCAGACAGATCGCCCTGTTCTCGGCCACCATGCCCCAACAGATCCGCCGGATCGCCAAGAAATATTTAAATGATCATGTCGAAATTACCATCAAGCTTAAGACCACCACCGCCGATACCATTCGTCAACGGTACTGGCTGGTCAGCGGGGTGCACAAACTGGATGCCCTGACCAGGATCCTCGAGGCCGAACCCTTTGATGCCATGCTTATCTTCGTGCGTACCAGGGTCGCCACGGCTGAGCTATCTCAAAAACTGGAAGCACGCGGTTATGCCTCGGCCCCACTCAGCGGTGAAATTGTCCAGAAGCTGCGGGAACGCACCATTGCCCAGTTTAAAAAGGGCAAGCTGGATATTATTGTCGCCACGGATGTCGCCGCCCGTGGTCTCGACGTGGATCGCATCAGTCATGTGGTGAATTACGATATTCCCCATGATACGGAAGGATATGTCCATCGGATCGGTCGTACCGGTCGGGCCGGTCGGAAAGGCGATGCCATTCTCTTTGTCTCGCCGCGGGAAAAACGGATGCTCCATGCCATTGAAAAAGCGACCCGGAAGAAGATCGAGATCATGGATCTTCCTTCTACCGAATTGATCAATGATCAGCGGATTGTTCGATTCAAGAAGCGCATTACCGATGCCCTGGCGACTGAAGATCTGGGCACGTTCCCTATGCTGGTCGAACAATACCAACAGGAGCATGATGTGCCGGCCCTGGAGATCGCTGCCGCTCTGGCCCACCTCTTACAGGGAGATACCCCATTCCTGTTAAAGAATAAACCCCAGCCGAAGGCCAAGCCGCCAAAACACCAGTGGGAGAAAGATAAAGAGAAGCCAGCCCGAGAGCGTGAGCGCCCCCTGCGCAAAGAAGTGCCGCCGGATGAAGGCCTGGAGCGTTACCGCATCGAAGTGGGTCTTAAGCACAATGTCAAGCCGGGTAACATCGTCGGGGCGATCGCTAATGAAGCGGATCTCGACAGCCAGTACATTGGCCGCATCTATATCCATGAGAACTACAGCCTGGTCGATCTGCCCGAAGAGATGCCCCAGGATATTTTCGAAGATCTGGGGGAAGTCTGGGTCTCGGGCCAGCAGTTAAAGATCTCCCGTTTACCACAAGGGAAAAAGCCCAGGAAAAAACCAGGCCCGCGGGCAGATCACAAAGGTAAAAGACGAAGTAAGGCCGGCGCCAGGCCTAATAAGATCAGCAAGAAAAAAGCCGCCAAGAAGCGGCTGGCTAAGTCCTAGGCCGGATATTTCACCAGTCGAGATGCCGGATAGGCAAAGTATAAGGTTTTCAGCTATACTTTAGTATGCTGCAAGCCTTATACAGCAGACTATACGGATATATCGGCTGGCCCGCAGGGTGCTATCTGAAAAAAACATTAGGTACAAACTATAACCTGGTAATTTCACAGCAAACCAAAGCTTGTGTTCCACAAGTACAGTTGTTAAGACAACTTTTCAAAAATGCTCATGAAATATTCGGGCCAAGCCGGCGGTCAGCTGTTTCTTAGATGCCTGGTCAGTAATGTATCCAGGTTGTTTGCAAAAGACTGCCGGTCACGTTGGCTCAGCGGCGGTGGTCCACCGGTATCTATGCCATCGGCCCGCAGAGTATCCATGAAGTCTCTCATGTTCAGCCTTCCTCGGATGTTTTCCTCTGAATAAAGTTCCCCGCGGGGATTGAGGGCATGGCCTGCCTTTTCGATCACCTCGGCCGCCAGAGGAATATCGGCGGTGATCACCAGATCCCCTGCACTTAACCTTTTGACGATCTCATTGTCGGCGACATCGGCACCGGCGGCCACTTTAAGGAATTTGATCCCGCCTGAGCGCGGGATGCGGATCGGGTGATTGGCGACCAGGGTCAGTTGCACCCCGGTGCGCTCTGCCGCTTTGAATAAAATATCTTTGATCACCGCCGGGCATGCATCGGCGTCCACCCATATCTTCATTTTATCTCACTCTTGTTGAATGCGTAACAATCTGGCTAATGGGTGTGCCAGCTCCTGTCCCGTTATGGCAACTGTGGATCTTGGCATCAAGTACATGGTCTGATTCGGCAAACGCTATGATCTTTAATTTTCTTTGTTTCTATAATGTTTTTCCAGGCATTTTTCGCAGATGCCGTGGCTGAATTGGACCTCGGAATGATCGGAAATGTATTGTTCCAGCTGATTCCAGTAGCCCTTGTCGTCTCTGATCCCTTTGCAATGCATGCAGATCGGGACGATCCCGCTCAAGGTTTTGATCTGCTCATTTGCTTCTTTTAGTTGGTCAATGATTTTCTGCCGCGCTTCAATTTCAGTTTTGAGTGATCGGTTGGATCGTAAAAGTAGCGCTCTTTTTTTATCCAGTAATGTGCCGCCGATAATAATGAAAATTAATCCAAACAATGCGGCTATTCCATATCCAGCTGCCAGGTTGTAATATGTCTTTTCTGAAAACTGGGGGAGGGTTACGCTGATCCCTCCCCGAACATCTCCCCTTCTATAGCCTTGCTTGGCGTGGCATTTCAAGCAACTGTCTTTTACTAATAACGGGGCCATGTATCGGAAAGAAGATCTTGCCCCATCGTCAAAAAACTCTCCTTGCTCTTGTTCTCCTTGCTCGAAAGATATAAGCCATTTCTTTTCCCATACCGTCGCCGTGTTTGCAGGCCTGATCGGTTTAAGACTCGTAATATGAAGTTGGATGCCTTTTGGGGTGCGAGCAGAAATTTCTGCAATCTGCCGGGTCATGTAAGCAGGGTTTATCTTCGTCAATCTGATATCTGTATCAGTGGTAAGATCCCTTAATGGATCCTCAAGATAGGGGTTGGGTCGGGTGTCTTTAGTGACAGGGACATAAACGCCACCATGTCCGGCGTTCCATGACCTGGCGATGACCATTTGCTTAAAGAAGGCCCTTGCCGTTTCAAAAGCAAGCTGTTCATTCGCTTGCTTTTCATTTGTCATGTTCCACCAAAAGGCTCCGCCGGTTATAGACAGCCAGAGAATAATTACCGCAGATATTTCCTTTTTCATGGATCTGATCTCCAACAATCAGGGTGATTCAGTGTTTTTCAGAACATCCAGTTGCTGTTGATCGAGGATCTGCTTGGTGTCGTAGATACACTGGAGGTGGATCATCGTTGCTTCAGCTTTCAAGCCGGCGATGGTCTGGACCAGGTCATCTAGTTGGTCGGGGGCTTTGTCGGCAAAGATCCCCTCTGCCACCTGTTTCTCAAGTGGTGCGATCTTTTGAGCATGACTCTGGACACCTGTAATAGTCTCCTCTCTGACCACCAACAGTCTGACCTTTTGCTCCTCAGTGAGGTGCAAGGCCGGATTGTCCCATTGTTGGATCAGCAGTTTGGTGAGGTGGGGAAGTTTGGCGGTGATCAAGAAGGGAGAAGCCTTTTTCTGCCGCTCGTTGCCAGCGGCAGAGCTGATCCCTTCAGCCATCAGTTGAGTGTTCGAAAGTGATAATGTCATGGTCAAAACAGCGAGTAACAGAATACTTTTTTTCAGCATTTCAATGTTCTCCGATTGTTTATGTTTGTACAGCGAATTAAGC
>CBDVDF010000193.1:0-4531 GCA_965372675.1 uncultured Desulfobacterales bacterium | reverse complement strand
CCGGCCTGATCAAGTTCGACTTCCTCGGCCTCAAGACCCTGACCGTAATTGAAAAGGCCGTCGTCCTTATCGAGGCGGCGATCGACAAACGCCTTGACATGTCCAATCTGCCCCTCGACGACATCAAAACCTACGACCTGCTCTGCAAGGGAGATGCCCTGGGGGTTTTTCAGCTGGAAAGTTCCGGGATGCGCAAACTGCTGACCGACATGCACCCCGAGGCCTTCAGTGACCTGATCGCCCTGGTCGCCCTTTACCGTCCCGGCCCCCTGGAAAGCGGCATGGTCTCTGATTTCGTCAACACCAAACACGGCCGGATGTCCGCCAAATATCCGCTGCCGCAGCTTGAGCCGATCCTCAAGGAGACCTACGGGGTGATCGTTTACCAGGAACAGGTCATGAAGATCGCCAACGTCCTGGCCAGCTACTCCCTGGGCGATGCCGATATGCTGCGACGGGCGATGGGCAAGAAAAAACCGGAAGTGATGGCCGCCGAGAAAGAAAAATTCATGGCCGGTTGTGAGCAGAACCAGATCCCGACCGACAAAGCCGAATACATCTTCGACCTGATGGCCAAATTCGCCGGTTACGGATTCAATAAATCACACAGCGCCGCCTACGCGCTGATCGCCTACCAGACCGCTTACCTGAAAGCCCATTACCCGGCCCAGTTCATGGCTGCCCTGCTCTCATGCGACATGAACAACACCGACAAGGTCGTCCTCTATATCAACGAATGCCGCGAACACGATATCGAGGTCATGCCGCCGGATATCAACGAGAGTGGCAGGGACTTCACGGTCGTTAACGAGCAGATCCGTTTCGGCCTGGCCGCGGTCAAGAATGTTGGCGGTGCGGCCCTGGATTCGATAATCGAGGAGAGAGAGGCGACTGGCCCTTATCGCTCCCTGGCAGATTTCTGCAACCGGATAGACTCCCGCCGGGTCAACCGCCGGGTTATAGAAAGTCTGATCAAAGCCGGAGTATTTGATTCTCTGGGCGCCCGAAGATCACAGCTTTTTTCCGTCCTCGACATCGCCATGGAGCAAGCCCAGGCCGCCCAGCGTGACAGACTTTCCGGCCAGAAGTCACTGTTCGGCATCCTGCCTGAGGCAGAGGCCGCCAAATCGGTCGAGATAAAACTGCCGGACATCCCGGAATGGCCGGACAAGGACAAACTGGCCGCCGAGAAAGAGACGGTCGGGTTCTACCTATCCGGCCACCCACTCGACAGCCACCGCCATGAACTTAAGATGGTAACCACCTGCATGCTGTCCGGACTTAACGAATTCAACAACCAGGCGGTCAGGGTGGGCGGCCTGGTCAAAACCCGGAAGAATATAATCAGCAAGAAAGGCGACCGGATGGCTTTCATTACCCTGGAGGATATCTCCGGCGTTGCCGAGATCGTCATCTTCCCGACGGTCTACCAGGTTTGTGCCGAACTGCTCGACAGCGATACCCCGCTCATCATCCAGGGCAAGGCCGAAGCCGGCGAACAGGGCGGTAAAATACTGGCCGAAGAGATTCTCAGCCTGGACGAGGCCCGCCAGCGTTATGTTGAATCCACCAGAGTAATACTCCGCTCCGACCAGGTCAGCCGTAAAAGAGTAGAGGGTCTCAAGAAGCTGATCCTCCAGAATCACGGGCCCTGCCGGATTGACCTGACCCTCCACTTCGACAATCGTGGCGAAGTCGATATCGAGATCCCCGGAGACTTCACGGTAATGCCCTCAACCGGCTTCAGCACCGCAGTTGAGGAGGTCCTCGGTTACCCGGCGGTCACTTATCGGACCAAGGCCCCGGAACTTGTTCCACGGAAGAATGGTAACTGGCAAAAGAAAGGTCACGGCAATTAACCAGAAAATTTCAAACAGGACAAAAAAATGCAGAGCAAAATGATCCGTCTTGCAGCGCTGATGATGATCCTGACAGCACAGGCGGCAGGAGCCGACAGCGGCGGCTGTATCAAGGGAGAGTGTTATGAGGGCCGGGGTATCTACCGGTTTGCCGACGGTACCGTTTATAAAGGGCAATTCTCCGACGGCATGATCGAGGGCAAGGGACGGATAACTTACCCCGACAATAAGGTATACGATGGCACCTTCAAGAACGGTCGGCCGGAAGGACACGGCACCCTCACCTATCCGGGCGGAGATTCCTATATCGGTGACTTCATGGACGGCAGCAAATACGGCGAGGGGGTATATAATTACAGCAGCGGCGCCAAATACAGCGGCCATTTCGTCAACAACCTGCCCGACGGCCAGGGGATAATGACCTACCCGGACAGTGCCCGTTATGAAGGCGGGTTCCGTAGCGGCAAGTTCCGCGGCCAGGGGACCTTCAGTTACGGTGACGGCGGCAGTTACTCCGGTGAATTCAAAAGAGGCAAGAAAAACGGCCAGGGCACCTATACCTTCCCGGACGGCAGCAAACAGACCGGACTCTACAGGAATGATAAGTTTGTGGCGGATAAATAAAGGTTCAAAGGTTTCCCGTTCAGAGTTCAGGGTTGGTGGTATCGCATCAGAAAGATCTCTCGTCGCAGGGCTCTGTCGAGATGACGGATGAGAGTTTCTAAATGACATCGCCGGGATACCAGCGATCAGTTTCTGTCATTTCGACTGAAAGGAGAAATCTTTCCGATTAGTACCCTCAAGGGGTTCTGTTCAATCCTCCCTTGAGGAGGGCAGCTACTAACAACCGGCAACCTCTGAACCTTCTTTAATCAGTAACCACCACAACTTTTGCCTTTTACCTTTTGCCTTTTCACCTCTCCCTTACCGCGGCTGCAGGACGGGAAGCCCGGCCAGGACAAATTTCAGCCAATCGAGACCGAACCTGAATAACGCCTCATCGTCACTCTCGATCAGTTTACGCCGGGATTTATCAAGGCGGAACTGGTCAAGCAGCTGGTGCTCATTCACATACTGACGAAAACGATCTATATTATAACAGGCCATGAAAGCCAGGAGCTGCCGGGGACCGGCCGACCCTTCTCCCTTCCAGATCCTGCTGTCGGCAAAGAGGGTGTCCATCTCGGTCCACTGGTCATCCATCTGGTTATAATACTGCAGGCCCTGGTCCCTGACCCACTCCTTTACCGTCCACTCTTTATCTTCCTGATGCCCCAGACAATAGGAGTGATCGGTCATAAAATAGAACTCCTCCGGCCGCCCCCCCGAACGGTCACGGTCAACCGCCCTCTCCAGGGGATAGGTCCGACAGGCTGAGGGGCGGTCCTCGTAAACCGTGCAACCTTCATCTTCCAGAAAAGGGCAGGTCTTCTCTTCATTGTCCTGCATGACCATGATCAGGGAGGGGAAACAGGGGTTGCTGCCCTTGACCACCCCGGTATAGAGGTTGAGGAATTCTTCGGAACTGATCCCCAGCCGCCTCTTCAAGCGCAGAATATCATACGGATAGAGGTAAAGTTCCAGCTTGCGGCAACAGCGGGTAAAACAGGCCACCCCGGAATGGCAGGCAAACTTGAAGCGGGAGTTCCCCAACGGAACCATTCCTTCGGGGAACTCTTTTTGAGTTTGATCACTCTTTTTCATTAACAAATCCATCAGGCTGATTATATTGAACTGGTCTACGGAGAGACTCCCAGGCGATACCAGTTGCCGATTATCGGAGCTCGGGATGTTACCATCGTCAATAATAAAGGTCAATAACCGGCCATTGCCGACAACACCTTAAAGGACCGGCTTAGCAGATGAATCTTCGCGTCCAGATATTCCTGATCACCTTCGCCCTCGGTATCCTGCCCCTGCTGACCCTGGTTGGCGTTAACCTTTCCGGTCATATCAAAAGGCATGAAAAAGTGGGCCAGCAACAGACCGAGGCCCGCCAGCAACTTGAACTGATCAATATCAACTCCGAGATCAGCCATTACCGCCAGACCCTGGCCGTGATCATCAGGCTTCCGGAAGTTCGCCGGATCGTTAACACCGAAACCCCGACCCCACCGTCAAAAGAACTGACCGACCTGCTTAACTCCTGGCTCTCCGCGAACAACGCGATCGAAGAACTGATAGTCACTGATCATAAAAACAGGACGAAGCTCTCCCTGATCCGGACCGACGATATCTTTTCACCGCGCCACTCAGAAGAGATCGAGCAGGCTTTCCACAACCAGTTCAATGGAGAGAAAGAATTTTTCCTGTCAACAACAGCATCGACCGGCAACAAAAAGATCTCGGCCAGCTTACGGGTCGATGCGGAACTATTCCTGCCCGGTCATCTCAATGCCTTCTGGATAACACCGGGCGGCGACTACCTCCGGCAACCATACATGATCAAGTTGACCACCACCCCCGGCACCAACGCTTTTGAGGATTTCCCGCAGCTGCAGCCGGCCCTCAGCCTCAGGAGATCGGTGCTCTGGGAAAGCGCCTCCAATTATACCGTAGCCTGGATGCCGATCCTGCTTAACGGTCTGAGACCTGCCCTCTGGATCGGTTCACCGATAGACCAGACCAGAGCTCTAAAGTGGAAAAGGTCTCTGATCCAGAACATCGTTATG
>CBDVDF010000192.1:0-4544 GCA_965372675.1 uncultured Desulfobacterales bacterium | reverse complement strand
GAAACAAAATGTTCTCTCCCATTCGACTTCACGGCCGGAAACCGGGCAGCGCAGTTGGATCTTTCTCTCGCCGACTCCAATAACCAGCCAGTCACCATGCCGGCAACCATCGGCAACATGGATCTTGTCTCCGGCTGCAAAAGGATATTCTCTGAAAACTATGACCTTATGTTCTGCCATTTCTTTATTCTCCCACCGCTGTTTCTGCACCAGTCATCGCCGCCAGGATCTCCTCCCTGGCCGTTACCAGGATATAGTTGTGATCACCGTTTGGGATCTCCCGGTATTTTATCAGGGGGGACAAGGCGGCCAGTTCCTGGCCCATCCTGACCGGGATGATCTTGTCATGATCGCCGTGGATAATTGTTATCGGTACCTGCGGGTCCCGAGCGATTATTTCCCTTAACCGGGCCCGATTGTCATAATCATGGAGAAGGGTTCGGTTCAATGGCCAACCAACCAACAGGGCCGCCATATCCTTAAGGCTGGTGAACGGAGAAACCAGGACGACCCTCTGCACCCGATGTCGCCCGGCGTAGAGCAGGACAGCCGCCGCTCCCAGCGAGTGCCCCATTACCTGCAGACGCCCGGCAAGTTCCCGGGTCTCGACCGCGAATCCAGCCGCCAGCGCGGCCAGAGCCGCTTCCGTAGATTCGAGGATCGCCTCCGGCCCGACCCGACCCTGACTCCTACCGTAGCCTGGATAATCCAGCAACAGGAAGCCGGCTCCGGGATCAGGGAAACCTTCAAGCATTTCCAGCCAGTCCAGGGCCAGGGCGGCATTACCACCGGCCAACAGCCAGAGCCTGGCCGGCACCTTATCCCCCGCCTCAGGGGACCATAGATAAAAGGCCTGCTGCCTGCCCTGGCTGGTGACAAACTCCAGTGAGCGGCAATTAGAGGGCAGCTGCAGATCATCCCCATATGCCCGCGGGTAATAGATCATCCGTCGTTGGCCTTCTACCAGCAGAAGAGCGATCAAAACAATGGCCATTAAAAGCATAAATATGATCTTCATCGGAAAATCCTGTCGCGGTTTTAAATAAGGGCTGTTACTTTTTATCACATTCTTCTTGTAAAGATAACTTTATCGGCTTGGCTGCATATTTCATAAGTAATTTGAGGAAAAAATGGAAAAGATCGAGATAAGCGGCGGGGTCATCAGGCTCGGCCAGTTCCTCAAGGTGGCAGTACTGGTCGAAACCGGCGGTGAAGCAAAGGCCCGGGTCCAGGGCGGTGAAGTACTGCTGAACGGCGGGGTTGAAACCAGACGGGGCCGGCAACTCCGCCATCTGGATGTGGTTGAAACGGCCGGTCAGACCGCCCAGGTCTTCTACCTCGATCCAACCCTGGCCAAACCCCCAAAACAATGAAACCGATCCTCCTCTGCACCGACCTTGACCGGACCCTGCTGCCGAACGGCTTGCAAGAGGAATCTCCCTCTGCCCGGCAGCTGTTCGGCAAGTTGGCCGCCAGCCCTTTTGTTTCCCTGGCCTATGTCAGTGGCCGCGACCTGGGACTGCTGCAAGAGGCCATTGCTGAATACCAGCTACCGATCCCGGATTTCATGATCGGCGATGTCGGAACCACCATCTACAGAAACAATAATAATGAATGGGAAGCGGTCAAAGAGTGGCAGACGCTGATCGCCGAAGACTGGCAGGAGACAACCATTGCCGACCTGACAGTAAGGCTGGCTGAGATCAAAGAACTGACTCTGCAGGAGCCGGAGAAGCAGGGCCCTTTCAAATTAAGCTACTATACCCCCCCCGAGATAAACCAGGCAGAGCTGCAAGAAAAAGTCATCCAGCACCTGCAGGGATGCACCGCGAAGATCACTCTTGTCCAAAGCATAGATGAGATCAACAATACCGGTCTCTGCGACCTTTTACCCGCCGAAGCCACCAAAGTGCACGGGGTCCGCTTTCTGATCGAAAGCACCGGTATTCCGCCGGCCAGAACCATTTATGCCGGCGACAGCGGCAACGACCTTGAGGTGATCCGCAGCGAGATCAAGACCATTCTGGTGGCCAACGCCTCCCTCGAAATTCAGCAGCAGGCCATCAAGGTATCATCCGAAGAAACAATATACCTGGCCCAAGGGAACTTTCTCGGCATGAACGGCAATTATGCGGCCGGCATCCTGGAAGGGTTAGCCCACTACCTGCCGGAAACCCTCCCTCTCCTGCAAGAACTGGCTAGTCACTGATCCATAAAAGTCACCTGGCGGGACCTGGCCGAAGACTGCAAAACTTTGACAGGATCAAGGTAGTCGTAGACCAGGGCCTGTTTGCCCTCAGCCGGCCGCAGGATCCTCCCTACTACCTGGAGAAGCCGACCACTGAACTTGATCGGCGTGGTCAGGAACAGGGCCCTTAGCCCCGGGCAGTCGAAACCTTCCCCGATCAGCTGGACAGTCGAGACCAGAACATCGATCCTGCCGGCCCGAATATCCTCAACCAGAAGAGAACGCTCCTCGGAAGGCATTTTGCCGGTCAGGACCGAAACCTTCAGATCAGGGCCCAGCCGAGAAACTATTTCGGCCAAGGCCTCGCAATGGGCGACCCGGTCGCTGACCACCAGGACCGTCCCCTGATCACGACCGGCTTCCTCAACAATGTCAGCGGCGATCTGTCGGTTACGCTCTTCATTTCTGGTCAGGGCCTTCATCAGGTTCTGGTAATTGCCCCGGTAGCCGTAACTGAATTCGGTCGACTTCTGGATGAACTGCGGTTTTAAGACTGCGCCACTGGCATGCAGTTCACGGGTCGCGACCCGATGAACCCGCTCGCCCAGATAAAGATGAATAAGATTGGTCAGACCGTCCCGCCGAAAAGCAGTGGCCGAAAGGCCCAACGCATAACGGCAATCGAAGGAGGTCACCACCTCGGTGAACAACGAGGCCGGCACCCTATGACATTCATCGACACAGATCTGGCCGAACTGTTCCGGCAGTCCCTCAAGGCGATTCCGGGCTGAATTAACGATAGCCACCGTCACCGGCTCAATCGCAAAATGACCGTCACCGATCAGGCCGGCCTTGAGGCCCAGGAACTTCTCGATCTGGTCGGCCCACTGATATAAAAGCTCCTTGGTATGGACCAGGACCATGGTCGGCTGTCGTCGATGGGCAATGATAGCAAGACCGATCACGGTCTTGCCGGAACCGGTGCCCGACTCAAGGACCCCGAGATCCCGCCTCACCATCGCCTCGAAGGCTTCCCGTTGGTAGGGTCTTAATTCACCGTTGAAGGTAAAATCAACCTCGGGCAGGACCCGGCGCTGGTCAATGATCCGTGGGGAATCCTTGCCGCCATAACGGCGGCAGTAGCGCACCGCCTGGTTGGCAAAACCCCGGGGAAAACGGAGCCCCTGGCTGGTGTCACTATAAAAATAAAGCCAGGGTTTTAGTTTTTTGCCCAGCCAGCGACCATATTTTTTGGCATCAAGATAGCGGGGATTGGCGACGGTCAACTCCTGCCTGATCTCAGAGAGCAGGGGGGAAGGAGCATTTTGCAGCAGGCAGTCGGCACCAACCGTAAGGGTAACTTCAGGGGCCATGTATTCCCGGCTCCCCGGACCCGCTACTCAGCTCGTCAAACTTCTTCTGCAGTCGGCCAACCAGGCTTTCCAGACGGTCGATCTGCTGCTGCTGACTGATGATCACCCCGTCTAACTCTTCGATAGCATGCTCCTGAAAGGCCTGACGGCTCTCCAGTTCAACTATTCTTTCTTCAAGACTATTCACATTCACCCCGATCTTTGTTTTCTGCCCGCAAGGAGATATTTTACTTATGGTCAAAGGTGGTAACGCCTTCCCAACCGGGCTGGGGAGGGTTTTGCCGAAAACGGGCAATCCTGTCCAGATAAAGCATGGTCGGTCCATCTCCCATACTACTTATGGCAAGCTGCTTAAACAGATTTTCGGCCTGATCCCACTGCTGTTGCCGATAAAAAACCAGCCCCTTTTCGAATAAAGAGAACATCGCCAATCTTTTTTTACTCTGCTGCGCCCGCCAACCGGCCAGTTCATAGATCCTAACCGCCTTATCCTTGCCTTTGACCTTGACTATATCCAGTTCCCGGAGCAGGAAGCGCTCATCAAGCTCGGTGGCCGTGAACTCGCTGCAGAGAATATGGGTACCATAAACCTTGTTCAGTCCCTCGAGCCGCGAGGCCAGGTTTACCGCGTCACCAATGATCGTGTAATCCATGAAGGCGTTGCTGCCCAGATTGCCGACCGTAACTTCGCCAGTGTTTAAACCTATGCCGACATCCAAGTCTTCGGTACCGGCAACATCGCTCCGCAGCTTCAGTTCCCGGAGTTTTTCGATCATTTGCAAGGCTGCGGCCGCAGCCTTAGCCGGATGATCAGGCACCGGCATCGGCGCCCCGAAGAAGGCCATGACCGCGTCACCCATTAACTTATCAAGGGTCCCCTGGTTCTCAAAGACCAAGGGGATCATCGCATCAAAATAGACATTTAACACGCGGCCGGTGTCCTTGGCCCCGAGCCTTTCGGAGATGGAGGTGAAGCTGCGCAG
>CBDVDF010000191.1:0-4571 GCA_965372675.1 uncultured Desulfobacterales bacterium | reverse complement strand
CCCCCTGGAAATTATCTGACCAGAGCGGTTGGCTCTTACAACTGGATATTTCATAAGTCTGGATGGAAGATAGGCAAAAGCAAGATGGTTAAAAATACTTTTCAAAAATATTCATGAAATATTCTGCTTGAGCCTTGCCAGCAGAGGCCCGATACTCAGGCCCTGGACGATTATTGAAAAAGCCACGACTCCATAGGTGATCGGCAAAAGAATGTCCCTTTCGGCGCCCTCGGGCAGAGAAAGGGCCAACGCCACCGAGATCCCGCCGCGCAGCCCACCCCAGGTCATGATCTTCACTGTATGCGGACTGAATTCTCTGAACTTCCTGAGCACCACCACCGGCAGAGAAACGCTGACAAAGCGAGACGAGAGGACAATCGGCACTGCCAGTGCGGCGGCAACAAACTTCAGAAAGGAGATATCCAGGACCAGCACCTCGAGACCGATCAACATAAAGAGCACCGCATTCATCACTTCATCGAGCAATTCCCAGAATGAATCAAGGCGCTCCCGGGTCGCGGCTGACATGGCCAGGCTGCGACCATGGTTGCCGATCAGTAACCCGGCCACGACGATGGTGATCGGGGCCGAGAAATGCAGGGCTTCGGCCAGGGCAAAGCCGCCGGTGGCCAGAGCCAGGGTGATCAGGACCTCGACATTGTGATCATCAACCTGCCTGAGCAGCCAGTAGGCAAATGAACCTGTTGCCAGGCCAAAAACAACGCCGCCGCCAACTTCCTCCAGAAAGAGCAAGCCCACATCCGCACCGCTCATTTCACCGCCACCGACGGTTATGGCCAGCAAGACCATAAAGACGACGACCCCCACCCCATCGTTGAACAGGGATTCGCCGATGATCTTGGTTTCCAGGCTTTTGGGAACCCCGGTCTTCTTAAGGATGCCAAGCACGGCGACCGGATCGGTAGGAGAGATCAGGGCCCCGAAAAGCAGGCAATAAAGAAAGGGGAGCTCAAAGCCAAGCCAGTTAAAGATCTGCCAGGAGATCACACCGACCAGGCAGGTGGAGAGCAGCACCCCGAAGGTAGCCAGGGCGGTTATGACCCGATATTGGCTGCGAAGATCATTGATATTGACGTGCAAGGCCCCGGCAAAGAGCAGCACACTGAGCATCCCGTGCAATAAGGTTTCGTCGAACCTTATCTGCTCAAGGAAAGCAACCGCCCAGGCCTCGACGGAAGGGATAAATAAACCGACCAGCAGCAGAACGACGGAGGTCATTAGACCTATGACCATCAAGCCGATCGTCGACGGCAGCCTGACGAAACGATAGTTAAGGAAACTGAAGATCGCCGAGACGCTTAGCAGCAAGGCGATCAATTCGAAAAGGTCCATCTTCTCACCTCCAGACCGGGATCGTCAGGATCAAGACATTAAAAAAGGGCCGGCCAGATGGCCGGCCCTTTTAAGGCAACATAAAGATCAGGAAAGATCAGAACTTGAAGAGCAGGTTCAGCGCCTGAGTGACAACCTTATCGTCATCACCTAATTCGTAAGTGGTATATTCAGCCCTTAAAGCGAGAAGTCTGGAGAAATCAAAGTTGATCCCTAAGCTTGTATATGGATCTATACCGTCATCCTCATAGACAACTACATTTGCGACAGTATCCTCTGCCTCTGCGTCCCAGTAATGCATCCCGACTCTGGCGAACAGGGAAATAAAATTAAGTTTGGGGTCACTGATAACTTCGCCGACAGGCAGGTAAAAATTGGCGCCAAAACCAAGGTTGAAGATCTGCGTTTCCATTTCATTGGCACCATTAAGGTAATCTGGCTCACCGAAATAATTGCCAAGTGACTCGAGACCGAAGAACTTGTTCATCCGGTAACCGAAGACAAATCCTCCAGAAAAAGTATCCACATCTACCGCGGTAAATCCTAGTCCCGTGGTCATTATTTCACTAGTCCAGGCAGCGTCCCCACCGGTAATTCCGAAATATGCCCTGCTAAAACAATCACCACCAAGCTCACCGCAATCCACTGCTTCTGCAACAGTGACGCCTGCAGTCGAAAAAACGACCATTACTGCAGTAATAATTAACGATTTAAGATGCCTGTTCATATGATCCTCCCCTACGATTTGGAAGTTATAATCTGTCTATATATATGTAGATTTAATAGCTGGACAAAAAAAAATCAATAAAAAAAACAAGAAGTTACCACTTTTTTGTCGGATAAAACCCTGGTTATATCCCGGAAAAACATATTCGATAATCTTCAACTATCAAAAAAAGGGACCCATATGATTATCTGAACCCCTTGAAAAACATAGGGGCTGTATTGATCGATCGGGAAAGATCACCCTCAAAGCAATAGATCGGCCGATCTATAATGAAAAGGATGAATCCATGGACAAGGCTACTCGGCCTTGAAGAAAGCACCGGATTTTGCTCCACAGACCGGGCATTTATCTGGCGCCTCATGTTCGTGGGTATGACCACAGACCGAGCATACATAGTAATCGCACTCTTCCGGGTTTTTCAGGCTGTCTAAGGCCTTACGGTACAATTCCGCATGGGTTTGCTCCACCTCATTGGCATACCTGAATGACCGGGCCGCAGCCTTGTTCTCTTCTTCCTCGGCCAGTTTGATCATATCAGGATACATGTTCTGGAATTCATGGGTCTCTCCGGCCAGAGCCTCTTTAAGGTTCTCAACCGTTGAATTGATCCCTTTCATGGCCCTTAGATGAGCATGGGCATGGACGGTCTCGGCAGCAGCAGCAGCCCTGAACAGTCTGGCTGCCTGGGGGAAACCATCCCGATCGGCCTGTTTGGCAAAGGCAAGATATTTCCGGTTGGCCTGCGATTCGCCGGCAAAAGCTTCCTGCAAATTTTCCTGGGTAGTAATCATCTCTCTCTCCTCATTATCTTAATATTTAAATGGGAATGATTTTCAATAAGTAGTTACTCAAACATCATTGTCTGATCATATCAAAAACAATAAAGGGTTTTCGAGAAAACTCTAAAACCCTTTATAAATACTCCCAGCAAACAAGAAGAATACGACTATAAATTATGCGAGATCTATTGCCCACCGCTAACGCATAAGGCTTGCCCGCTGGAAGAACCCCCAAGAGACCCCCCCAGAACATGGAAACCTAAATAAGTATTTAGAAAGGACTCGGGATAAACAGTAGATGTCAAGTACGAACATAATCCGCACAGGGGAGGGGACGTCCAAGGGAAATAAGTCGGATCAAGGGCAGGATATGCATTTCTATTAAGAATAGAGGACAACTCCTTACGATTGGGCAACCGCCAATCCTGATTGCCCGCTAAACTGAGACCCTCACAATAGGTTAAAGCCTGACGCCAACTCTTGGTCTGTCCATCACCCTGCTGCTGCCAGATAAGAGCTGTGTCCCTATCAGTCACAGTACCATCTCCATTATCAAAAAAATCACCAAAAGTTAATGGCCCGCCACGAACACATCGGACAAGGTGATTCAAACTGGGGGTAGCCTTATCGACATTCCAACTCATAGCACCATTTGCAAAAAGGATATGCCATGCCTGAGATAAATCCTGAATATTGGTAGTAGATGACCAGTAGGCACTATCAGTAAGCCATCCTGGTGTCCCGGGAAATATAGCTAGATCAACTCTGGGGTTAGCCTGAAACCTGTGATTTAGAATGGCTTCTAACTCTATTACTGCAGGCAAGCGCCAGTCCGTGTGACCGCCTTGATTGAGAGAACCACAGACATCTATAGTGCCAGGATTATAAGTGGCTTCGTAAGTACCAGAGGCCTCATACCAGTTATAGTACAAACCATCGTCCTGTTGCTGCCACATGAGGCGAGTGACATTGTCAGTCACGGTGCCATCGCCATTATCTGTATATGACAGAGGATTAATTAGATAATCAGAATCTTGTCCAGTGGCGTCAGCAATAAGGGTTAGGTCCCAAGTAGTATTATCTGTTCTTTGACCAGTATCGGGAACGGGACTATTAACGGCCACGACATCCACCGTGTCAGGGGCACTATCTACAGTGCCATCATTTACAACCAGTTGAATGGTATAAGAGCCAAGAACATCAGGGGCCAGGATCGGTGCCGCCGTTGTTGAGAGACTCAGGATAGTAGTGCTACCAACTGGTCTGTTAGTGATCGTCCAGAGGTAAGTAATTGTGTCACCATTGTCATCTAAACTGCCACTGCCGTAAAGGGTTGTGGATGAGCCAAAAGCAATATTCTGATTTGGGCCAGCATTGGCAACCGGAGCAGTATTAGTAGCGGTGATGGTAATACTATCAGGGGCGCTGCTGTCAAGACCATCGTTCACGATCAACTGAACTACGTAATCCCCAACCATATCAGCCACAAAGGTTGGCGTTGCAGCGGTAGTTGAACTTAACGATGCCGTGCTGCCACCCGGCACACTGGTAAATGACCAAAGATAGGTCAGGGAGTCACCATTGGCATCTAAACTGTCAGTACCATCCAGATTAACCGTATCACTTTTAGCAACAGTGTGGGCTACTCCAGCATCAGCAAGCGGGGCCGAATTGGGTGCTGTAGTCACAGACATAGTATCCGTGGTACTGTC
>CBDVDF010000190.1:0-4576 GCA_965372675.1 uncultured Desulfobacterales bacterium | reverse complement strand
CCTTAGCCATTCTAAATTGATACAGCAATTTCTTAACCGGACAGTGCTGCAGAAAAATAAGTGAAAGCGAAATGCTTGCATTGAAGAAAGTGATAGAATAGTATCACATTATGAGAATTGAAATTGTCACCACCCTGAAAAGACAGGCAACCAAGGTCCTGGCGGAGTTGCGTGAATCAAGGGATCCGATCTTGATTACAGAGCATGGCAAACCGTCAGCCTATCTCGTTGATGTAGAATCTTTTGAGTTTATGCAGGATCGGATGCGCGTCTTGGAAGGGATCGCAAGAGGCGAAAAGGCCCTTCTGGAGAAACGCACATATACCCAGGAACAGGCCAGAGATATTATGAGTAAATGGCTCGATTGATCTGGACCGAGCCGGCCTTGCGTGATCTTGACGAGATCGCCGAATATATTGCTCTCGATAACTTCAGTGCAGCTCAGAGACTGGTGAAAAGGGTTTTTGAGTGTGCCGGGCGCCTGGAGTCATTTCCACAGTCCGGTCGTTGGCCACCGGAGTTGAAGCATACTCCATATCAGGAAATCATTGTCGGGCCGTGTCGGATCTTTTATCGAGTTGCTGAAGACAAGGTCTATGTGCTTCATGTGATGCGTGGAGAAAAGCAGCTACGCGGATATATGCTTGAAGAAAGAGATCGAGTTTAATTAACGAGCCGATCTGCCGAACCTGCTGCAGATCCAGCCGTTCGGCATACCAAGGTATAGCCAAACAGCTGGCTCTTTGCATCTTCGGCAGCTTGACTCGTTAATTTCGCTCAGGGTTTACAACAACTTATTTCAGCTGGAAAGAGGGGACTGAATTTAATTCTGTCCCCGGAGTAGTGTCAATCGTCCCCAGCCCTCGTCTACTGACAATTTATTCTCCCCCGGTTACTCTTCTACCTTTATTCCTTCTTCAGCCAACAACTTCCGCGTCTTACCGCAGATCGGCGCGGTGGTCCGGAGGGTGAGCTGACAATCTGGCCTGGCTTCCCTGACCTTTGCTGCCGTGGCCAGGATCTTGCGGCCATCGGCCATGATCAGCCGGCTTTTCCGGTTGATAACCAGGGCCAGCCGGTCTTTGCCTATCTCTTCAATAACGGTCCTGGCCGGCAGGCCGAACTGGGTTGGGTCGATCTTTTTACCTGGCATGGCGGCTCTTTTCGGAGAAATGGGTCTTCGGTTACTGTGAGTAATCGAAAAGTTAAAAGTTGTGGTGGGTTACGATCCAGAAAGATCGGGGGTCGCGGTTTGTTTCAGGGGTTCAAGGATAAAAGGCTGTAGTAGGCTAGGCTAAAATCGGTCAGATCCTCTCCTGTTCAAAGGTTATGGGCTTTATGCTTTTACCCTCAAGGAGTACCTAGTAACCTCTGAACCGTGAACCCCGAACGGAGAACCTTTCATCTTTCATCTTTCAACTTTTACCTCGCACCTCACATCTCACACAATCTTTACTTCATCCCGATCATTTATAAAGATTACGAATAATATCGGCTTTGCCGATCACTCCCACCACCTTGTCATTCTTGACGACCGGCAGGGTGTGGACCTTCCGGTTGGCCATGATCGTTGCCACTTCGTACATCGGGGTGTCTTCGCTGACCGTGACAAGCTCGGTCGAATAGATATCACCGACCTTGCTGCCGGTCATCTTCTTGAGTTCTTTGTCAAGTTTACCCGGGTTCTCCAGGAAGATCATGCTGTCGAGGATGGTCAGCACCGTCGGGATGTGCACCTTCTTGTTCTGGTCGATCAGGTCGCTTTCGGTCACCACCCCCAGGAGTTTGCCCTTATCATCGACCACCGGCACACCGCCGATCTTCTTCTTCCACAACAGATCGGCCAGCTCACTGACCGGCGTATCCTTTTTAACCGTGATTACTTTCTTGCTCATTATTTCTTTAGCTGTCAGCATGTTTACCCCTTTCTAGATTTCATCTGTATCTTCTTCATTATTCAATAATTCAGCAAAAGCAGTCGGCAGCTGATCGGCAAATTCCGAGGCCAGCAAGCCGGACTGGACATTTCGGTCTTCCGCCAAGTGGTCGGCAGCCAGGCCATGGGTGTATACGGCAAGGCAGCAAGCCTCCCAGGCCGGCAAGCCCTGGGCCAGCAGACTGCCGATCATTCCGGCCAGGACATCGCCACTGCCACCGGCAGCGAGGAGCGGATTGCCGCTGGAATTGATCGCGGCGCGACCGTCAGGTCCGGCAATGATGGTGCCGGCCCCTTTGAGGACCACGTAAACCCCGTTAGCGACTGCCAGTTCTTTGGCGGCTGCCAAGCGGTTGGCCTGAACTTCGGCATTCTTCTTACCGGTCAGTCGGGCCATTTCACCGGGATGAGGGGTGAGGATACGCGGTGCCGGTGGTTCTGCGAGTCCCTCAGGGCTGGTGGCCAGAAGATTTAAGCCGTCGGCATCGATGACCATCGGCAGCAGCTCTTCGCGGTAAAGTCTGGCAACCAGTTGGCCGGTGGGCTTAGCCTGGCCGAGGCCGGGTCCGATGACCATCGCCTGTTTCCCTGCTAACGTTTTGCTTATCGTTTGATAGTCTTTTATGTCGGCATACCCCTGCCCGGAGGTACTCAGGGCCAGGGACATCGCTTCGGGCAGGGCGGCCGGGACGATATGGTCGAGATCACCGGGCAGGCCGACGGTTACCAGCCCGCAGCCGCTTCGCAGGGCCCCGCGGGCGCATAGCAGGGCGGCCCCGGTTTTGCCCCGAGAGCCACCAATGACCAGCAGGTGTCCGTAGGTCCCCTTGTGGGAAAAAGTCGATCTCTCCGGAAGATATTCGGCAACAGTGTGATCCTCCAGAACCTCGGTCTGTAGATCAGCCTCTTCGAGGGCCGCCGGCGGCAGGCCGATATCAACGATACCGAGGCGGCCGCACATCTCGGGACCGATGCCGGTAAAATGACCCGGTTTGGCCAATCCATAGGTGACGGTGAGGTCTGCTTCGACGCAACTGCCCAGCGGCAGGCCGGTATCGCTGTCAAGCCCCGACGGGATATCGACACTGATCACCGGCACCAGGGCCTGGTTGACCAGAGTGATGGCATCGGCAAAGAGCCCTGCCACCTTTCTCTGCAGACCGGTGCCGAAGATGGCATCGATAACCAGATCGCAATTGGGCAGGAAATTCTGCAGGCTGCTGAGCTTCTTCCTGGTGGTGAGCGGATAGATCGGGATGTCGAGATTGCCGATGATCTTCAGGTTGATGCCGGCGTCACCGCGGATCTTTTTGGGACCGGCCAGCAGGAAGATGACCGGGAAACCACCCTGTTGAAGGATATGGCGGCCGATGACCAGGCCGTCACCGCCGTTGTTACCCGGACCGGCGATGATCGCCACCGTCCGGCCGTGCAGGTCGCCATAGTTCTCATTGATGGCCTGGACCGTACCGACCCCGGCGTTCTCCATCAGGACGATGCCGGGGATTCCGTAAGTTTTAATGGCGCTCTCGTCGAGCTGCCGCATTTGTTCCGCGTATGCCAGTTTCATAGGTTTATCCCAGCAGTTAAAAGCTGATCCTCTGGGCCAGGTTAGAGTTATTTGCTCTGCCCATGATCAACAGAACAAGTGCCTAAAGTGCCTAAAGTTAATGGTGGTTACGTTCAAGCAAATAAAAACAGTTCGCGTCAAGCCACACCTCAACTTTAAGTCATCAGGCATGTTTATGCCCAGCTGTTAGGGCACTTTCTTTTATCTTATTGCAGCCGAGGCATCGCAGTCAAATGGATTTGTCCGTACCGCCAGCGAGAAGAGGTAGGGGTAGTCCTCCTGGAGATGCTGCATATAAGAGAGCCATTCACCGAGCAGCAGGCCGGTGACCCGACCGACGTCGCCATTAAGGTGTTCGGCATCTTTCGGACCGGGGTTGTCGAGATCTTCACGGTTGCTGAGTTCTTCCGCCAGGTGGAATACCGCCCAGAGCAGTTCGGTAAAGGATTCATGTTCCAGCAGGTTGGGATTGCCGAGCAGTAACAGCAGGAATTCCCGTTTGCTGAGCAGGAAGGTTCGCAGCTCGCCAAAGCCCGCCGCCGGGGTATGGCCGGAGAATTTGCCGGCCTTGGCTGTTGCTATGGCTCGCTGGTAATCCTCCTCGGTCCAATTGTTGCTCGGTAGCAGGTCGTTGCGGAGAGACTCGTCGGTCGCAGCCGGATCGATCAGGGCAAGTAAGGCGGTGCCGACTTCACTGAAGAAGGTGCCGACGACCATGTTCATCTTCTTGAGCAGGGCCTGTTTCTCCCGCTGGGCCATGAGCTGGTTGAGAACAATGGTGACCAGGAAGACCGAGACCGGCAGAAAGCCGAGCTGGGCGACAATGAATTTGAGGATATAGCCACTGTCGTTGAACAACAGGTAGTGGGCAATGTTAAAGGTCAGGGCAACTGCCAGGAAGCCAAGCCCGTATTTGATCCGCCAGTCTTTCATGGAAGTTAATTTACCGCAGATGTTGGGAAATGGTAAGAGGAGAAAAAGATAGTTAAAAGTTGAAAGTGCAAAGTTAAAAGTTAAGAAAGAGAAGCGTTATAAAAGCGCTCTAATGCAGTGGAACCAGTACCAGGGTT
>CBDVDF010000189.1:0-4598 GCA_965372675.1 uncultured Desulfobacterales bacterium | reverse complement strand
CCCGAGGATCTCCAACCAGCCGGTCTGTTTACAGACCCGGCAGCCGGAGCCACCACAGATCACACAGCCGATATCAACTTCAGCGCTCGGTTCGGTAAAGGGGAAAAAACTGGGCCGGAAACGGATCGGGGTTTTCTCATCGAACATTCTGGCGATGAACACCGACAGGACCCCTTTGAGATCGGCAAATGAGACCTTCTTGTCGACCAGGAATCCTTCAACCTGATGGAACATCGGGGTGTGGGTAACATCGGAATCACAGCGATAGACCTTGCCGGGAGCGATCATCCGCAGGGGCGGCTCTTTGCTCTCCATGGCCCGGATCTGCATCGGCGAAGTATGGGTCCGCAGCAGAATGGAATCGCTTATATAAAAGGTATCATGCATGTCCCGCGCCGGATGGTGCGGGGGGATATTCAGGGCTTCGAAATTGTAGAAATCGGTTTCAATGTCTGGACCTTCGGCCACTGCAAAGCCAAGGCCTTCAAAGACCCCGCAGACCTCTTCCATGATCTGGGTAACCGGATGCAACTTGCCCAGGCCGACAGTCCGGCCGGGCAGACTCAAATCGTCAACCGCCTCAGCGCTGCCTGTGGAACCGGACAACGCCTCCAGGTGGTCGGCATAGGCCTGCTCCATCTCCTGCTTGAGGCTATTGGCAAGCTGGCCCATTCGCGGCCGGTCGGCCGGATCAACCTTGCCAAGCTGCTTCATCAGTCCGGAGAACGAGCCCTTGCGGCCCAGATACTTGATCCGGAACTCTTCGAGCTCAGTCGCCTGGCTGATCTCTCCGAGCCGGGCCATCGCCTCGGCTTTCAGGCGCTGAAGTTCTTCTTCCATGCTATCTGATCAGAGTCAATGCAGTCGATCAGGAAGCCGATTTGGCAACCTGACTGAAGGCATTGGGATCAAGGATAGCCATGTTGGCCAGAACCTTACGGTCCAGCTCGACTTCGGCCTTCTTGAGACCACCGATAAATTTGCTGTAGGACATGCCGTTAATACGACAGGCGGCATTGATCCTGGCGATCCACAGCCGACGGAAATCACGTTTACGGACCTTACGGTCACGATAGGCATAAGAAAGGGCCCGATCAACAGCCTCTGTAGCGGTACGGAAGAGGCGATGACGGCCTCCGACATAACCTCTGGCCAGCTTCAGGACCTTGTTTCTGCGGCGACGTGCCTTAAAACCGCGTCTTACTCTGGACATTTTTGTCTCCTTGCAACTAAAAACAGCCTGCCGGGCAGGCCTTTATTGATCTTTACAGATACGATCAGCTACTACGCTAAACATCCCGTCGGGGAGTTTAAAGGTAGGGGATCATCTTTCTGACAGACTTGACGTTGGTAGAATCAACCTCACCGGCCTGCCGCAAACCTCTTTTCCTCTTGGTGGACTTCTTGGTCAGGATATGACTGGCAAAAGCCTTCCGGCGCATAACTTTTCCGGTACCCGTCACTTTGAACCGCTTGGCGGCTCCCCTGTTGGTTTTCATTTTAGGCATCACTTCACTCCCTTAAATAACACGCCGATCTCGAATAAAAGCTCGAAACCGGCTTTCATAAACTATTTTATTAATTATTGCAAACGGTCGTTGGCGGACCGGCTACTGATTCTTTTTGGGCGCAAGGAACATCGCCATCTGCCGGCCCTCCATACTGGGCCGCTGGATAATATCGGCCACGTCCTCGAGGGACTCGCCGATCTTTTTAAGAACATCCATGCCCAGGGTGCCGGCATAAACGATCTCACGACCCCTGAACCTCAGAGTAACCTTGACCTTGTTGCCCTGACCAATAAATTTACGGATATTCTTGACCTTGAAGTCCAGGTCATGAACATCGGTTTTGGGCCGCAGTTTTATCTCTTTTGTTTCAACAACGGTCTGATTCTTCTTGGCCTCAGCCTGTTTCTTGCTCTGCTCGTAGCGATATTTGCCGAAATCCATGACCCGGCAAACCGGCGGTTCCGCGGTCGGAGAAACTTCAACAAGATCCAAGCCGACCTCATCAGCCATTCCCATGGCCTCTCTGGTCGATATAACTCCGACCTGCTCGCCATCCGCACCTATCACCCGAACCTGATCACAGGTTATCTCGCCATTGATCCTGGCCCTTTTCTCCCTGCCACTACTTTGCGGTCTTCTCCTTCCTTTAATACCCCTACCTCCTGACCCAGATTTATTCGTTTAGATCGATGTTTTTAAATGAAGCTGATATTCATAGCATATAAGGCCATGGTTTTTCAAGCTTTTAACGCAGGTCGATTGTAATCAGTCGGCCAGTTTTTTCTCTTCTTCGCACTGAGCCCGAACCAGTTCGGCAAAATCAGCAATTTTCATAGCGGGCAGATTATCACCATTCCGCAGTCTGACCGTCACTTGACCAGCCTCCATTTCCTTATCGCCGATGATCAGCATATAAGGGATCTTCTGGACCTGGGCCTCACGGATCTTGTAATTAAGTTTTTCGTTACGGGTGTCCTTTTCGACCCGGACTCCCAACTTCCGCAGTTGCTCATAGACCTTTTCGGTATATTCAAACTGGGCGTCGGTAATATTCATCAGCCTGGCCTGGACCGGAGACAGCCAGACCGGAAAGGCGCCGGCATAATGCTCGATCAGGATCCCGAAGAACCTCTCCAGAGACCCCATCAGGGCCCGGTGGATCATGATCGGCTGATGTTCCTGGCCGTCGGAACCGGTATAGCTGAGCCCAAAACGCTCCGGCAGGTTGAAGTCGACCTGGATCGTCGAGCACTGCCAGGAGCGATTCAAGACGTCTTTGATCTTGATATCGATCTTGGGTCCGTAAAAGACCCCCTCGCCCGGATCAAGCTCATAGGCCAACCCCTTCTTGTCGAGGGCCATTTTCAGGGCTTCGGTCGCCTTTTCCCAGTTCTCGTCACTGCCGACCGACTTTTCAGGCCGGGTGGACAGATAAATATCATATTGGTCAAAACCGAACAGCCTCAATACCCGCAGGTTGAGATCGAGAATATTGAAGATCTCCTCCTCGAGCTGGTCGGGACGGCAGAAGATATGGGCATCATCCTGGGTGAAGCCCCGGACCCGCATCAAGCCGTGCAGGGCGCCGGTCTTTTCGTAACGATAAACGGTGCCCAGTTCACACCAACGGATCGGGAACTCCCGATAGCTTCTCTTGTCGGCGTTATAGATCGCGATATGGAAGGGACAGTTCATCGGCTTGAGCTGATAACTGACCTCGTCGATCTCCATGGCGGCATACATGTTCTCGCCGTAAAAATCCAGGTGACCGCTGGTCTTCCAGAGCTCGCGCTTGGCGATATGCGGCGTATAAAGCAACTCATAGTCGTGTTGGTAATGCTCTTCCTGCCACTGGTCTTCGATGATCTTGCGGAGCAGCGCACCTTTGGGCTGCCAGAGAATAAGGCCCGGGCCGATCTCGTCATCCATGGTGAACAGCTTCAGTTCGCGGCCGAGTTTGCGATGATCGCGCTTTTTGGCCTCTTCGAGCTGATGCAGATATTTTTTCAGATCCTTGGGACTTGAAAAAGCCGTGCCGTAAATGCGCTGCAACATCGGCCGTTTTTCATCGCCGCGCCAGTAAGCGCCGGCCAATCGGGTCAGCTTATAGACCTGGAGCAGGCCGCTATGGGGGACATGCGGTCCCCGGCAGAGATCGACGAAATCGCCAAGCTGATAGAGGCTGACCGTCTCGTCTTCGATCTCGTCAATTATCTCAAGCTTATATTCCTGAGCCTTATCGGCGAAGAGCTGCCGCGCCTCGGCAATGGGTACGGTCCGGCGTACGAAGGGCAGAACCGCCCCGGCCAATTGCAACATCCGGGTCTCGATCTTCTCCAGATCATCGGGAGTGAATGCCTCCTGCCGATCAAAATCATAATAAAAACCGTCATCGACCGAGGGACCGATGGCCACCTTGACCTCGGGACCGAAAAGGTCGACAACCGCATGGGCCATCAGATGGGCACAACTGTGCCTGATTATATCGAGCCCCTCCGGGGAGTTCGCCATCACGAACTCAACCTCGAGATCGGTCTCGATCGGCAGGGACAGGTCGTGCAATTCACCATTGGCGCGAAAAGCGACCGCCTGCTTGCGCTGCTTCTTGGACAACAGATCTTTGAGCACATCCGCCAGGGGGGTGCCGGCGCTGAGTACCGCTTTTTTGTCTTCCCCGGCAATGGTAACTGTACAATCGGCCATCTGTGTCAGCTCACTTAGTCGTATGCTAATGAATAAAAAAAAATAAGCACATTGGCTTAGCCAACCTGCCTATATGACAATTGCGGCCAGACAAGCGCCGCGATCATAAAAAGTGGTCTGAGGGAGAAATGGTAGGCACGGGCGGATTCGAACCGCCGACTTCTTGCGTGTCGAGCAAGCGCTCTAACCAACTGAGCTACGCGCCTATTTAAAACCCTCCGATCCGGTCTGCAGAAATGGTCCGAGAACGGAATCACTAAGCCGGAACCAATTAACAGCTATCTCCTGCCCTGTCAAGGATAATTCCTGGTCGGCAGCACTTAAAATGACAGGTTAACCGGTCGGCAAATCCTCTGTTCATTATCTGCCGGGAACAGGCTTTAT
>CBDVDF010000188.1:0-4601 GCA_965372675.1 uncultured Desulfobacterales bacterium | reverse complement strand
TGCTTAATGGGGGACATTGCTGGCGTCTTCTACGGTATCAGCACAAAAGGCTCCGATCGGCGGCAGGTTCTTGAAAAGCTTCTCCCCTTTCGGCAAAATCAGGGCCTTATCGAAGACCTCATCAACATTTTCGACCAGTTCGATCTCGAGACTCCTGACGATCCTGACCGGTACCTCGCTTAACTCCCGTTCGTTCTCTTTGGGGATCAAAACAGTTTTGATCTTGCCTCGTTTGGCAGCCAGCAGTTTTTCGGTAAGACCACCGATCGGCAGAACCCGGCCGCGCAGGGTTATCTCGCCGGTCATTGCCAGATCTTTACGGATCGGCAACTGCATCAAAGCAGAGATCATCGAAGTAGCCATGGTGATTCCGGCCGAGGGTCCATCCTTGGGGATCGCCCCTTCGGGGACATGGACATGGATATCAAGTTTCTGGTAGAAGTCGCTTGAGAAGCCAAGACAGACCGACCTAGAACGGATATAGCTCAAGGCCGCCTGGGCGGACTCCTGCATGACATCTCCGAGTTTGCCGGTAATGATCAACCTGCCCTTGCCGGGCATCAGAACCGTCTCGATCTGCAGCATTTCACCACCAACCTGGGTCCAGGCAAGCCCGGTAGCGATGCCGATCTCGTCGGCCTGTTCGGCTTGGCCGTAACGGTTTTTGGCAACTCCTAAATAACGGGCCACAGTATTGGTGGTAAGCCGATACTTTTTAGTTTTATCTTTTTTCAGGCGCTCCCGGGCGATCTTCCGGCAGACAGAGGCGATACTCCGTTCCAGATTACGCACCCCGGCTTCACGGGTATAATGGCGAACGATCTCCATCACCGCGCCGTCATTAAAAAGCACGTCGCCCTCGGCAAAACCATTCGCTTCCAGCTGTTTGGGGACCAGATAGTTCTTGGCGATCTGCTGCTTATCTTCCTCGGTATAACCGTTGAGCTTGATAACCTCCATCCGGTCCTGAAGCGGCGCTGGAATGGAGGGGAGATTATTGGCTGTAGTTATGAAAAAGATATTCGAGAGATCATAATCCAGATCAAGATAGTGATCATTGAAGGCATTATTCTGTTCAGGATCAAGGACCTCTAGCAGAGCAGAAGCCGGATCTCCGCGGAAATCCATCGACATCTTATCAACCTCGTCGAGGCAGAAAACCGGGTTGTTGACCTTGACCTTCTGTAATGCCTGGATGATCTTGCCCGGCATGGCACCGATATAGGTCCGTCTATGGCCCCGGATCTCCGCTTCATCGCGGACCCCGCCGAGTGATATACGGACGAACTCGCGGCCCATCGCCCTGGCAACTGATTTGCAAAGAGAAGTCTTACCGACTCCTGGAGGCCCCACCAGACAGAGGATTGGCCCTTTAAGTTTTTCGACCTGGGCCTGTACGGCCAGATACTCAAGAATTCTCTCTTTGGGTTTCAGGAGACCGAAGTGATCCTCATCGAGAATTTCCTCGGCCTTATTGATATCGATCGAATCCTCAGACAACTCAAGCCAGGGCAGACTGATGATGTAATCGATATAATTCCTCGATACGGTCGCCTCAGCCGACATCGGCTGCATCATCTTGAGCTTCTTGAACTCCTTCTCCACCTTGCCACGGGTCTCTTCCGGCAGATTCTTGTCTTTAATGGCCTGCTCAAGTTCAGCCAGGTCTGAAGCGGGATCATCACCCTGGCCGCCTTCCTGCTGCAAAGCCTTGATTTGTTCAGAGACGTAATAATCCTTCTGGGTCTTGTCCATCTTCTTTTTGACCCGCAAACGGATGTGGCTTTCGATGGAAGCGACCTCTATCTCCCGATAGATCCTGTTCAGGAGAATCTCTAGTCGGTCCTGGAGCTTTACCGCTTCAAGGATTTGCTGCTTTTCATCTGTCTTCAATGGCAGATGGGACGCCAGAACATCGGCAAATTTGGAGGCCACCTCAATCTTGGCGACCGTATTCATGACTTCCTGGGGGATCTTCTTTTTAACCTTGGCGTATTCCTTGAACGCCTCCTGGATCTCCCGCAGATAGGCAACCGTCGCCGCCTGATCGAGTTCAGCAACCGGTAACTCTTCCAGCTCTACCTCAATAAAATCACTATTGGGGATAAAGTTGATGACCCGTGCCCGGCGCTTACCTTCGACCAGGGCCTTGATGGTCCCATCAGGCAACCGCAGCAACTGGAGAACCTTGGCGATCGTACCCAGCCGATAGATGCCCTCTTCGGTCGGTTCGTCCTCAGCAGCATCTTTCTGGGTGGTCAAAAAGATCTCGGTCCGCTTTTCCATGGCCTTTTCAAGGGCCTTTATCGACTTATCCCTTCCTACTACCAGAGGAGCGACCATATGGGGGAAAACGACGATATCACGCAGGGACATCATCGGATAGATCTTATTATCAGTTGATTCAGACATATTTATAACACCTTGTGAAGTAAGTTAATGAAGCTGTTACCAGGTACAAGGTAAGGATGGAACGACAGCACGGCAAGCTGCTCAGGCGCTTTTCTTCTTGTCGCTTTCGAAAAGGAGCACTGGATAATCACCGCTGAGAATGACCTGCTCACTGATCACACATTCCTTGACGCCTTCTTTGGACGGCAGTTCGTACATGACATCAAGCATGGCTTCTTCCATGACCGAACGCAGACCTCTGGCGCCGGATTTCCGCTTCAGGGCTTCCCGGGCAATGGCCTTCAGAGCACCTTCCGTGAACCGCAAACGGACCTTATCATAGGCAAAGAGCCGCTCGTACTGTTTGGTAAGAGCGTTTTTCGGCTCCCTGAGGACCCGCAACAGATCCTCTTCGCCCAACTCCTCCATGGTGGCGATCACCGGCAGACGCCCGACCAACTCAGGAATGAGCCCGAAGCGCAAAAGGTCTTCAGGCCTGACCATGGCGAGTATCTCGCCCACTTTTTTGATATTCTTGCTGACCACCTTGGCCCCAAAGCCAATTGACTTGGTACCGGTCCTTTTCTTTATCACCTCATCAAGACCGACAAAAGCCCCGCCACATATAAAAAGGATATTGGTGGTATCGAGCTTTATATACTCCTGCTGGGGATGCTTACGACCACCCTTGGGGGGCAGACTGGCAACAGTTCCCTCAATGATCTTCAACAGAGCCTGCTGGACACCTTCGCCGGAGACATCCCGAGTGATCGAGGCACTGTCCGATTTGCGGGCTATCTTGTCGATCTCATCGATATAGACAATACCGCGACTGGCCTTATCAACGTCATAGTCAGCCGCCTGCAACAGATTGACCAGGATATTCTCGACATCTTCCCCGACATAACCGGCTTCGGTCAGGGTAGTAGCATCAGCCATGGCGAAAGGAACCTTGAGAATGCGGGCCAGGGTCTGGGCCATCAGGGTTTTACCACTACCGGTCGGACCGATCAGAACGATATTGCTTTTCTGCAGTTCAACATCGCTGTGCTCGTCGAAGGTGCTGACGTTGATCCGCTTGTAGTGGTTGTGGACAGCAACAGCAAGGACCTTCTTGGCCTGATCCTGACCGATAACATATGATTCAAGATGCTCGTTGATCTGCATGGGTTTCAGATTGGCGGTGCCATCAGAGTCCTCAGCTTCCTTCTTGCGATCATCTTTGACGATATCGTTACAGAGTTCGATACACTCATCACAAATATAAACAGACGGGCCGGCGATAAGCTTCTTGACCTCATCCTGACTTTTACCGCAAAAGGAGCAGATCACCTCTTCAACTCCACCATTCTTATCATCTACAGGCATAAAATTTACTCCCCTCCAACGTCCTCTCGCTTGGCGAGAACCTTGTCTATAATGCCATATTTTTTAGCTTCCACTGCGCTCATGAAAAAATCCCGTTCCGTATCGGTCTGGATCTTCCTGACCTTCTGGCCGGTGTGGCTGGCCAGGATCGCGTTCAGATCTTTGCGAATCCTGAGGATCTCCTTGGCATGAATATCAATGTCTGTGGCCTGACCCTGGAACCCTCCCAACGGCTGATGGATCATGATCCTGGAATTGGGCAGAGAATAACGTTTTCCTGCAGTCCCTGCTGCCAACAGCAGCGCTCCCATGCTGGCGGCCTGACCAAGACAGAGCGTGGCGATGTCGCTCTTGACATAGCGCATGGTGTCATAGATCGCCAGTCCGGCGGTGATAACCCCGCCAGGTGAGTTGATATAGAAAGTAATATCCTTATCAGGGTCATCCGCTTCGAGAAAAAGCAACTGGGCAATGACCAGATTGGCGATCTCATCATTCACCGCCGTGCCCAGAAAGATGATCCTCTCCTTCAAAAGGCGGGAATAGATGTCATAGGCCCGCTCGCCACGGGGAGTCTGTTCAACGACCATTGGCACAAGGTTCATCATTTATCTCCGGTTGCCGGGCTCTCTTTCTTGGCCGGTTTCTTGGCTGCAGGTTTTTTCTCTGCCGTCTTTTTTGCCGCAGCTTTCTTGGGGGCGGCTTTCTTTTTGGCTCCTGCCGATGCGATCGTTTTTATTTTAGCGTTTTAAAGCAGGAATTTAAGGATCTTCTCACTGAGTAATTCATTCATGAATTGCAGAAGGTAAACGCGGTTGGCGAAATATTTCTTAACCACATCC
>CBDVDF010000187.1:0-4602 GCA_965372675.1 uncultured Desulfobacterales bacterium | reverse complement strand
AATCAGATTCAAGCGAGCCATGGCACCAACACCGGGAGCGGTGGTATACAGGATCGCAATGAAAACCAGAGACCAACCGGCAGTAGCACGTGCATCACGAACCTTGGGTACGGTGAAGAAACGGGTGATAACATGGGGCAGACCGGCGGTGCCGATCATCAGTGACAAGGTTAACAGGAACATGTTCAGGGTAGAACCCTTCTGGGCCGTGTCTTGGGCAAAGCCAAGATCGGTACAGATCAGGTCAAGTTTGTCGAGCAGGAACATGCCGCTGCCGTCTGCCATGGTGCTGCCGAGACCGATCTGCGGCAGCGGCACCCCGGTAAGTTTCATTGAGATGAAGACCGCCGGAACGGTGTAGGCAAAGATCAGCACGCAATACTGAGCGATCTGGGTATAGGTAATACCTTTCATGCCGCCGAAAACCGCATAGATGAAGACGATTGCCATGCCGGCAATCAGGCCGGTGGAGAAGTCAACTTCCAGAAAGCGGGAGAAGGCAACACCGATGCCTTTCATCTGGCCGATAACGTAGGTTATCGAGGCCGTGATCAGGCAGAGGATAGCCACCATTCTGGCGGTCTTTGAATAGAAACGGTCACCGATAAATTCCGGTACGGTGAATTTGCCGTATTTACGGAGATAAGGGGCCAGGAGCATGGCGAGCAGCACATAGCCGCCGGTCCAACCCATCAGATAAACTGAAGCGTCATAACCTTTGAAGGCGATCAGGCCGGCCATTGAAATAAAAGAAGCAGCCGACATCCAGTCAGCGCCGGTGGCCATGCCGTTAAGGACCGGATGAATACCTTTGCCGGCGACATAGAACTCGGAGGTGGTGGTCGCCCTGGCTTTAATGGCGATCCAGATGTAGAGGGCGAAAGTAAAGCCGACTACAAGAAAAGTCGTTGTTTTAAGATCCATTTGTGTCGTCCCCTTTTCAGTTAGTCTTCGTGAACGTCATATTCACGATCGAGTTTATTCATTTTTGCAGCATAGATAAAGATCAGGGCGACAAAGATGTACATTGAACCCTGTTGGGCGAACCAGAAGCCAAGCTTGTAGCCGCCTATGCTGATTGAATTAAGGGTGTCGACGAGGAAGATACCGAAACCGAACGACACTACGAACCAGACGGTAAGACTGATGATAATCAATCTTAAATTCGTCTTCCAGTAGTCACTGGCGCTTTTCATAAGAAGTCTCCTTTTTCCTATTTAGATTAGTGTTTCTTACGCTCAGAGCAAGGTGCTACATTGTGGCATGCTAAAAAAACGATTCCTACTTGTATAGCATAGAGTTATGGCAGTGTCAACAAGGGAAAAGGCCGTTCTTTAACCATGCTTCCTGGATCGCGAAAAGTGCGTTTTTTGGATGGTTGCGATTCAGACGATGATCTTCCATTGGCGGCCCGCCTTCAGGTAATCGTTAAGGGTCCGGAAGCCGTAGGCCTGCATTTTTTTGACCAGGAAGAGAAAGAGGTAGGCGGTCTGGAGCGAGTCCTGCAGGGCATTGTGCTCAGAGAAGATCGGCAGGTTGAATTCTCGGCTCAAGGCGTTCAGGGTGTAGGCGCCATGGATATTACTGTGATCGTAATAATGACCGTGCTTGGATTCGTTATAGGCCATGGCCAGACGCATGGTGTCAAGATAGGGGGTTTTCAGGCTGCCGCCCAGTAGTCTTTTAGTGGCGTTGTTAATGAAAGACAGATCCAGTCTGGTGTAATGGCCGATCTGGATGGCGTCACCGCAGAACTCAAGGAATTCAGGCAATGCTTCTGTCAGTGGCTTGGCCTTCTCCAGTTCGCTCGGGGTAAGACGGTGGACCAGGGTACTTGGGGTGTGCTGTTTTCTATCCGGTTTGACCAGGGTATAGAAAGTACTGCCGCACTGGATCTGCAGGTTGTGGATCTTGACTGCCCCGATAGCGACGATCTCATCTTTATTTATGTCGAATCCGGTTAACTCTGTATCAAAAACGACCAGTTCGTGATCGTGCAGGGGCAGATTTTTCTTGAAGTTTCGGAAGAACTCGTGGTTATGGATGAGCCGGGGATGAACATCTCTTTTCTCCCCGCCGAATATCCTGAAGATCTTTGCTAAATTCATACTATGCCTAATATGGTCGCCAGACTGCGGCCCGTAACGGACCGGGTCAGCAGGAGGATCGGCAAGAAGTTTAGCTGGCGATGGCAAGTGATCATTGATCTGCCAGATGAAAGTCTTTGCTGAGGAAATCCTGGAGCCGACCGATAACGGCAAACGCCTCTTTCAGAGTCTGCCGCTCAAGGTCGGTGAGGTCCTTGGGATTTATATGGTTATCAGGTTCCTGGTCTGCCTCCATCTTCTGCAGTTGGTGGACCAGACGGAGGTGCATCAGGAATTCATAGGCCTCGATGATCTCATTACAGAGGTTTTGAGGCAGGTATTGGTTTTCTCTTAAAAGGTTCAGGCGGGCCAGGGTATTGGTCTCGGTTATCCCGTATTTGAGTGACATCAGTCGGGCGAAGTCAACCATGAAGACCAGGCCCTTGGTCTTAAGATCGAAGGTGTTCTTGTGTTCGCCGTCTTTTTCAACGATGAAATTCTTGAAAAATGACAATGGCGGGCGTGAGGAAAGACAACTTTTTGCCAGCCAGAGCTGAAAAAGATCAGAATTACGGGCTGTTTTAGCCACTTCGTTCTTCAGTTCATCAACCAGGTCAGTGTCGCCGAAGCCAGCCTTGAAGTCGAAGAATATCATGGAATTGAGAACGCTTTCCGGGGTAGGGGTCCGGCACCATTTTTGGAAATAGCCTTTCCAGACCGAAAAAGGCTGCCGCCATTTAGGGTTGGTGGCCATGATCTCCCCCGGGCAGAGCGGATATCCGCAGTTGACCAGATGCTTGATGGCGCTTTCGGCGAAAGGCCTGAAGTATTCTTCTGCCTTGAGCTTCAGGGCCGGATCCTCCTGATCCTTGTAGATGATAGCGTTGTCCTGATCGGTCTTGAAGGTCTGTTCCCGCCGGCCTTCGCTGCCCATCAGCAGCCAGGCCCAAGGGACCGGGGCTGCGCCGAATTCTTCCAGCAGCAGGGAAAGCAGCCGGTCCAGGACATGGTCATTGAGAACGGCGATCATCCTGGTAATGTTGTTGGCCTTGGCTCCTTCTTCGATCAGTGAGCGCACCACCTGGGGGATTTTCAGGGCCAGGGGATAGAGGCCTTCGATACTCTTCTGGGCTAGAATCTCGCGGAACAGGTAGAGGGGGGAGGTGCCCTGGGTCACCATGATGTCGTGGGTCGTGATCATCCGGATGATCTTGCCGTTCTGCTCGATGGCCAGATGGTGGATCCGGTTCTTAATCATCTTGAGCAGGGCATCGAAACAGACGGCCTGACTTGAAATAGTCTGAACCGGGGTGGCCATGATCTCTGAAACCTTGATATTGACATCGATGCCCTTGGCCACCACCTTGCTACGGATATCCTTGTCGGTGACGATACCGATAATTTCATTCTCATTATCGGTCAGCAGCAGTGAGCCGATAGTGTTTTCGGACATGATCGCCGCCGCCTCCTGGACCGTGGTGGTTTCCGGGGCGTGGAATAGTTTGCCCTTGGCGATATCTCCGACCTGGGCGCTGAACAGGTAGAGGGCACCTTCGGCCCTGGGAGCTATTTTTTGCTGGCGTACTTCGGAATAGACCATGTTGGCCATTTTTGCCGACATGGTGCGGAGGTAATACTGGGAAACGGCCGGGTTTGAGGCGAGCAGGTTCAGGAAAGCCTGCTTTTCGAAAATAAAACAGAAGGTATCGTCTATCGTTTCGATATTCAGGTTGGCTTTGGTCCCTTGAATGATCGGCAAAGCGCCGAAATATTCACCCTCGCCGCGATAATCCTTGAGAGTGGTCTGGTCGTTGTCGTCCAATCGATAGGTCTTTACCCCGCCCTTCTGGATCATATAGAGATGAGAAACCTCGGTTTCATCCTGGCGGAAGATCAGGGTGCCTTTGGGGAAAAAATCAATGGTACATTTTCTGGCCAGTTTTGCCAGGGAGTCATGATCCAGATCCTTGAATGGCAGGGTTGTGGAGAGGAAATCTAGGGCCACATTTGTTGGCACCTCTTTGACGTCATCTTTAGCCATTGTCAGCCTTGTTGGGAAGTTTCAGTTTCTCTTTCTTAGGGAACATCCGCAGGTAGATAAAACCTGACAGGAAGAGCATGATGCCGATGATCATTATTTCGATCAACCGGTGGTTCTCCGGTTGGAAAAGTGCAAGGAAAGAAAGAACGAAAAGGTATTGATAGCCGGTGCGGCGGAAACGGAGGATCTTTTTGAGGACATAGATGTTGATCATCGGTACCACCAGGGACAGAAAGAAAAGATAGTTGGCCTGGCCGATCGACATTGCCGCGAACAACTTTATGCCGGTCATTATCAGTAGAAGCGCGGCCAGCGGCAGATTAAGCAGTAAAAAGGTCTGCCGGTTTTTAAGGGTCGGCATATCATTGAGCAGAAAAACCAGTTTTTCGTGGTTTTCATGCCCTTTCAAGTTCCGCCATACCTGGTCCTTGGTTTTGCCTTGAGCAACGCAGCCGGGCAGCGCCGGACACGTGG
>CBDVDF010000186.1:0-4613 GCA_965372675.1 uncultured Desulfobacterales bacterium | reverse complement strand
GGCGGGGTGCATTTCTTTGGTTACTTTCTTTCGTGCAAACAAAGAAAGTAACAAGCAGGGTGCCGGGAAACCGTCCTTTATGTTCAATAGCTGCAGTTTGCCCCGCTAAAGCTGACCACCCGCCAGAAATAATCTGCCCATCTCAAGGTAATTGCAAAAAACTTTGCAAAAAAACTCCTTTTTTTGTAATGATACATCCTTCCCGAGCGAACGGAGGCGGCAGAAGCCCCCTCAACCAGCCTCGGGCGTACATTTTAAGACATATATCCCGGCCCAATCTGCAACCGACAATAAGGCGGTAGCAATAATGATTGGGCCAGAATTTTTTTGAGAAGCGCAACATGACAAAACATCTTCTATCCCTCTGGGACTTTGATCGCCAGGAACTGAGAAGCTATCTTGACCTGGCCCTGCAGCTGAAGAAAGAAAGCAAGGAAGGGGTCCGTCACCAACAGCTGGCCGGCAAGATCATCGGCCTGATCTTTGAGAAGCCATCGACCCGGACCCGGGTCTCTTTTGAATCAGCGATGTACGGCCTCGGCGGTCAGGTTATTTATCTTTCCAGCCGGGACACCCAGCTGGCCCGCAATGAACCGCTTAAAGATATGGCCCGGGTCATGGACCGTTACGTTGACGGTCTGGTGATCAGAACCTTCGGCCAGGAGATCGTCGATGAACTGGCCCGCTATTCGGGCGTACCGGTGATCAATGCCCTTACCGACCTGCATCATCCCTGTCAGATCTTAAGTGATGTGATGACCGTTATCGAAAAAAAAGGCGCCATTGAAGATCTGCAGATCGCCTGGATCGGCGACGGCAACAATATGGCCAACTCCTGGATCCAGGCCGCCGGTCGACTCGGTTTTGATCTGACCCTGGCCTGCCCGGAGGGCTATGACCCCGCCCCGGAGATTCTCAAGGCGGCCCAGAGTGAAGGCTCCGCCTCGATCAAGCTGGTCAGAGACCCGCTCGAGGCCGTCGCCGGCGCCGATGTTATTAATGTAGATGTCTGGGCCAGTATGGGCCAGGAAGACGAGCAGGACGAGCGGCTCGAGACCTTTAAGTCTTATCAGGTCAACAATACGATGCTAAAACATGCCAAAACAGATACCATTGTCCTGCACTGTCTGCCGGCCCACCGCGGTGAAGAGATCACCGAAGAGGTCCTGGAAGGACCACAATGCGTCGCATTTGACCAGGCCGAAAACAAGCTGCACATCCATAAAGCCATCCTGGCCAAGCATCTTTCTGAATAATTTTTTCGGGAGCAAAATATGACCGCAGATGTAAATAAAATCGTCCTGGCCTATTCCGGTGGACTTGATACCTCGGTAATCCTTACATGGCTCAGCGAGGAGTACCAGTGCCCGGTCGTGGCCTGGGCCGCCGATGTCGGCCAGCAAGAAGATTGGGAGGCGATTCGCCAGAAAGGCATGGCAACCGGGGCCGAGAAGGTAATTATCTCTGACCTCCGGGAAGAATTCGTCAAAGATTACGTTTTCCCGGCCTTCCGGGCCAACGCGATCTACGAGGGCTCGTACCTGCTCGGCACCTCACTGGCCCGGCCGATCATTGCCAAGGAGCAGGTCAGGATCGCCGAACAGGAGAACGCCGATGCGGTCAGTCATGGCGCCACCGGCAAGGGCAACGACCAGGTTCGTTTTGAACTGACCTACCTGGCCTTAAACCCCAGCCTGACCATTATCGCGCCCTGGCGGATCTGGGACCTGAACTCCCGGACCAAGCTTGTCGCCTATGCCAAAGAACACGGGATCCCGATCCCGGTCACCAAAAAAAATCCATATAGTTCCGACGAGAATCTGCTGCATATCAGCTTTGAAGGCGGCCTGCTTGAAGACCCGTGGAACGAACCGGAAGAGTCGATGTTCAAGCTCTCCTGTTCACCGGAAGCGGCCCCCGACCAGTCGACCTATATCGAGATCGAGTTCCGTAAAGGCTCGCCGGTCGCCATCGACGGAGAGGAACTCTCCCCGGCCAGCCTGTTGGCCCGGCTGAACGAATTAGGCGGCAAGAACGGCATCGGCCGCCTCGACATGGTGGAGAACCGCTTCGTCGGTATGAAGTCGCGGGGCGTCTACGAGACCCCCGGCGGCACCATTCTCCGCACCGCCCATCGCGACCTGGAAACGATCACCCTTGATCGTGAGGTCATGAAGATCCGGGACAGTCTGATCCCCCGTTATTCCGAGCTGATCTATAACGGCTTCTGGTTCGCCCCGGAGATGCAGATCATGCAGAGGACCATGGATGACTGCCAGGAAACGGTCAACGGCGTGGTAAGGCTCAAACTTTACAAGGGCAACTGCATCCCGGTCGGCCGCAAGTCCGACCGCTCCCTCTACCAGGAAAGTTTCGCCACCTTTGAGGAAGACGAGGTCTATACCCAGGCCGACGCCGGCGGCTTCATCCGCCTCAACGCCCTTAGGTTGACCATTCAGGCCCTGGTTGAAAAACAAAAAGGATAGCGCCATGAGCAAGAAAGCATGGGGAGGAAGGTTTTCCACCGGTACGGCGGCTTCGGTCGAGAGTTTCACCGCATCCCACCAGTTTGACCGACAGCTCTACAAACACGATATCGCCGGCAGCCGCGCCCACGCCCGAATGCTGGCCGATCAAGGCCTGCTGAGCGCTGACGAACTTGAGCGGATCCTGGCTGGTCTCGGTGAGATCGAGAACGAGATCGAGAGCGGTCATTTCGAGTTCAGCGACGAACTTGAAGATATCCATATGCACATCGAGAAGGCCCTGATCGACAAGACCGGGCCGGCCGGCGCCAAGCTGCACACCGCCCGGAGCCGCAACGACCAGGTCGCCCTTGACCTGCGCCTCTACCTGCGGGAAGAGACCACCAATATCATTGAGCTGCTTACCGACCTGCAAAGGGCCTTTGTCAAGTTGGCCCGCGAGTACATGGGAACGATAATGCCGGGCTATACCCATCTGCAGCGGGCCCAGCCCCTGCTGCTTTCCCACCACCTGCTGGCCTATTATGAAATGTTCGGCCGCGACCGGGAGAGAATGAGCGATTGCCTGAAGAGGATCAATATAATGCCTCTCGGGGCCGCAGCCCTGGCCGGCACCGGCCTGCCCATCGATCGGCAAGCAGTGGCTAAGGAACTGGATTTCCCGGAGATTACCGCCAACAGCATGGACACGGTCGGCGATCGGGATTTTGCCGTTGAATTTACCTCGGTCGCCGCCCTGACCCAGATCCACCTCAGCCGACTAGCCGAGGAACTGATCCTCTGGTCGTCAGAAGAGTTCTCCTTCGTGACCTTGGCAGACAGCCACACCACCGGCAGCAGCATCATGCCCCAGAAGAAGAACCCTGACATTCCTGAACTGGTCCGCGGCAAAAGTGGCCGGGTGATCGGCAATCTTGTCAGCCTCCTGACCCTGCTCAAAGGTCTGCCGATGACCTACAACCGGGACCTCCAGGAAGACAAGGAGCCGGTTTTCGATACCGTCCAGACCTTAAGCAGTTGCCTGGCCATCACCAGTGAAATGATGGAGAACCTGACCTTCAATCGCCAAGTTCTCAGCGAGGCGGCCGGCTCAGGCGGCTTCATCACCGCCACCGATCTGGCCGACTACCTGGTCACCAAAGAGATGCCTTTCCGCCAGGCCCATTCGGTGGTCGGCAAAGTTGTGGCCTATTGTATTGAACATAACAAGGCCCTGACCGATCTGGATCTCAACGAGCTTAAAAAGTTCGCACAGGTCATTGAAGAGGATGTTTTCCCGCTCCTGACCGTTGAGGGTTCGGTAGCCAGTCGCCTCTCAAGCGGCGGCACCGCCCCGGACCGGGTCAATGAAGCGCTGGCCCGAGCTGAACAGGACATAGGAACCGGCCAGGGATGAAGCCCGGAGCCGCTCTGACCGGTCTTGCCCTGCTCCTCGGGGCCTTGCTGCTGATCTCCTGTGGCAAGAAAACCGCGCCCATCCCACCCCAGGCCGTCATTCCGGCCCCGATAACCGGCGTCGCCTACCAACTGGACGAAAACGGCGTCACCCTGAGCTGGCAGGCGCCACTCAGGACCGAGCAGGGCCAGCGCCTGGCGAGGATCGGCTCCTTCATCGTCGAGAGGGCTGAATACCAGAGCAGCGAGTTCTGCCGGGACTGCCCGGTTCGCTATCATAATATAGCGACCGTCCCCACAGCCGGATCATCAGCAGAGCGAGGGGCTCACTTATCTTATCGTGATGAGGATCTCAGACCAGACCATGTCTACCTCTACCGGCTGCGAACCAGCATGGGCTGGCGTCTTACGAGTCTTCCTTCTGAGCCGGTTGTTTTTACCTGGCAGTTACCGCTGGCCGCAGTCACCGCTCTGCAGGCTGACAGCGGTGACCAACAGATCAGCCTGAGCTGGCAGCCGCCAAGCAAAGGCCTGGACGGGACCCCCGTTAGCGAGCCCCTGCGATACCAGGTATTCAGGAGCGTCTCCGGCCACAACTTCCTGGTGCTGGACAAGCCACTGACCGAGCCTTATTTTAAAGACGAGCAGCTGACCAACAACGTTGCTTACCGGTACAAGATACGAGCTGCAAGACAGTCAGGCGGCTCCGGCGCCTTCGGCTCTCCGGTTGAG
>CBDVDF010000185.1:0-4614 GCA_965372675.1 uncultured Desulfobacterales bacterium | reverse complement strand
CCCCAACTGGTATCTGTCCGTCCACCGAGTCGCCTACTGGAACCGCTTCGCCAAGCCGAAGCAACTCCCCCTATATTACTCTCCCATCCAGGTCCTGATGACCTGGTGGGTTAAGAATTAAGCATGATGACAAAAACGCCAATCAAGGACAGATTGCTTCGTCGCTTTGCTACTCGCAATGACGTTCTTCATTTTTGCCTTTTGACTTTTGCCTTTTGCCTTCTGCCGTCTACCTTTCAACTTTCAACTTTCAACTATTAACTTTTATGGCTGCTTACATCCTCCGCAGAATCCTCTTAATGATCCCTACCCTGTTCGGGATCATGCTGGTGACTTTCACGGTTACCCAGTTCGTCCCGGGTGGACCGGTGGAGCGAATGATCGCCCAGATCGAAGGACACAGCGGCAGCAGCGGTGAAGTGAGAGCGTCACGATCAAGCGCCCTTTACCAGGGCTCCAAGGGGTTGGATCAGGAGCGACTGGACAAGCTCAAGGCCATGTACGGTTTCGACCGGCCACCGGTTGAACGATTCCTGCTGATGATGAAGAGCTATCTGGTCTTCGATTTCGGCCAGAGCTACTATCACCATAAAAGCGTCGTCGATCTGGTCATCTCCAAGCTACCGGTCTCGATGTCACTGGGACTCTGGTCCTTTCTGATCGTTTATCTGACCTGTATCCCCCTCGGCATTAAAAAGGCGGTCCGGGACGGCTCCCGGTTCGATGTATTCAGCAGTTCGGTCATTCTGGTCGGTTACGCCATCCCGGGCTTCGTCCTGGCAATTCTCTTGATCGTCCTCTTCGGTGGCGGCAGTTTCTGGAGCATCTTCCCTCTGCGCGGTCTGGTCTCGGATAACTGGTCGGAGATGGGATTGATCACCAAGGTGCTTGACTACCTGTGGCACATGGTCCTGCCGATCATCTCGATCACGGTCGGCAGCCTGGCCGTCATGACCCTCTTGACCAAGAACAGCTTCCTGGAGGAGATCCGTAAGCAGTATGTGCTCACCGCCCGGGCCAAGGGGCTCAGTGAGAACCAGGTCCTCTATCGCCACATTTTTCGGAATGCCATTATCCCGATCATCACCGGTTTCCCCGGCTCCTTCATTACTGCCTTTTTCACCGGCAGCCTGCTGATCGAAACCATTTTCTCACTGGATGGCATGGGCCTACTGGCCTATGAATCGATCATGAACCGCGATTATCCGGTCGTGCTCGGCACCCTGTATTTCTTCACGATCATCGGCCTGATCTCCCGGCTGCTCTCGGACCTGAGCTATGTGGTCGTCGATCCCCGCATAACCTTCGAAAGCGTGGAGTCGGAATGAGCAGCCGTCATCGGAGCATAATGTGGCGGCGCTGGAACAAGTTCCGCAACAACCGCCGCGGCTACTGGAGCCTGGTGCTCTTCTCGATCATCTTCGTAACCAGCCTGTTTGCCGAAGGGATCAGCAACGACAAACCCTTTATCGTCCAATACGATGGCGCCTGGTATTTTCCGATCGTCAAGGCCTATCCGGAGACCACCTTCGGGGGAGATTTCGACAGCGAAGCCGACTACGCCGACCCCTATGTCCTTGAGAAAATAACCGGCGGCGATAATTGGGCCCTGTTCCCCCTCAACCGCCATAGTTATAAAAGCATCAATACCGAGCTCAACCAGCCGGTACCCTCACCGCCCAGCCGCGACAACCTGCTGGGGACCGACGACCGGGGGCGCGATGTTCTGGCCCGGCTGATCTACGGTTTCCGACTTTCGGTCCTCTTCGGCCTGGGGTTGACCGTAGTCGGCACCCTGCTGGGGATAATCGCCGGGGCCATTCAGGGATACTTCGGTGGTCGGACCGACCTTTTCTTCCAGCGCTTCATCGAGATCTGGAGCGCCATGCCGGAGCTCTACCTGCTGATCATCTTCGCCGCCATCCTCAAGCCCAGCATCACCCTGCTGATCATCCTCCTTTCGATGTTCGGCTGGATGGGGCTCTCGGATTATGTCAGGGCCGAATTCCTCAAAGGCCGCAACATGGATTATGTCCAAGCGGCCCGGGCTCTCGGGGTCGGTAACCTGACCATCATGTACCGGCACCTGCTGCCCAATGGCATGACCCCGGTCATTACCTTCCTGCCATTCCGGATGTCAGGCGCCATCCTGGCCCTCACCAGCCTCGACTTCCTGGGTATCGGCGTACCGCCGCCGTCACCAAGTCTCGGTGAACTTCTTGCCCAAGGAAAAAGCAATATCGAGGCCTGGTGGCTCTCCCTGACCACTTTCGGAGTCCTGGTCGGTACCCTGGTCCTGCTGATCTTTATCGGCGAGGCACTGCGGGAAACATTCGATCCAAGGAAGGTCTGATGACTGAAGCAAAGACCCCACTCCTGGAGATCAAGAACCTCTGCGTCTCCTTCCGCTCAGAGGATGAAACCACCAAGGTCCTGCACGATACCTCTTTCAGCATTATGCCGGGTGAGACCGTAGCCCTGGCCGGTGAATCAGGCTCCGGCAAGTCGGTTACCGCCCTTGCCATCCTCGGCCTGCTGGACCCGGAAGCCGCCCGGATCAGCGGCACGATCAATTTTGAGGGCCAGGACCTGGTCAAGTGTGACGAAACGGCCCTGCGCACGGTCAGAGGCAATCAGATCGCCATGATCTTCCAGGAACCGATGACCTCGATGAACCCTGTTTACACCATCGGTTCCCAGATCAGCGAATCACTGGTCCTTCATCAGGGCATGAACAAACAACAGGCCCGGCTCCGGGCCATTGATCTCCTGGATATGACCGGCATCACAGAACCGGCTGAGCGGATAGACAGCTTACCGCATCAACTCTCCGGCGGCCAGCGACAGCGGGCGATGATCGCCATGGCCCTGGCCTGCCGCCCCACCCTGCTGATCGCCGATGAACCAACCACCGCTCTCGATGTAACGATCCAGGCCCAGATTCTCGCACTGATCAAGGATATCCAGGCAGAAATGGGCATGGCGGTCCTGCTGATCACCCATGATCTGGCCATGGTCCGCAAGACCGCTAACCGGGTCAATATCATGCACGAAGGCCGAATAGTCGAAAGTGGCCCAACCAAAGAGATCTTCACCACCCCGCGCGACCCCTATACCATTCATCTTCTGGATTGTGTGCCACACGGCCGGCCGCTGGCAAAGAGTGAATCTCCACCCCTGATCGAGGCCAGCAACCTCAAGTGCCATTTCCCGGTAAAGAAAGGCTTCTTCCGGCGGACCGTCGCTTATATCAAGGCGGTGGATGGGATCGACCTGACCATCAGAGAGGGCACCACCCTCGGCATCGTCGGCGAATCCGGTTCCGGGAAAAGCACCCTGGGGATGTGCCTTCTACGCTTGATCAACAGCCGGGGATCGATAGTTTACCGGGGTGAAGAGATCATGGCTTACGGCAACAGCCGGATGCGACCGCTGCGCCGAGAGATCCAGGTCGTCTTCCAGGATCCCTTCTCTTCCCTCTCGCCCCGTCTCACCGTCGAGCAGATCATCGGCGAGGGGCTGCAGGTGCACGGGATCGGCAAGAATAAAGCCGAAAGAAGGAAGCTGGTGGAAGAAGCCTTGGAAGAGGTGGGCCTGGAGCAGGAAATGGCAGACCGCTACCCCCATGAATTCTCGGGCGGTCAACGCCAGAGGATCGCAATAGCCAGGGCGATAATCCTCAAACCGCGTTTCCTGGTCCTCGATGAGCCGACCAGCGCCCTAGACATGACCATTCAGGCCCAGATCATTGACCTGCTCAAAGACCTCCAGCAGCGGCTGAATATGACCTATCTGTTCATCTCCCACGACCTGCGAGTCGTCAAGGCAATGGCCGACGAGGTAGCGGTGATGCTAGACGGCAAGATCGTTGAACATGGCCCGTCTGAGATCTTCGACAACCCCAAACATCCCTATACAAAAGAACTGTTCGCCGCCGCCTTTGAACTGAGATAAGAAAAACAAAAAAGCTGTAGTCAACTCCCCCCGTTTCGATACACACCGAAAGTAAAGATTAGTGCCACGAAGGTATACTTCGTTAAAAGTAAAGCTTACACTCACCAATCTTAACAATATGAAAGTAGCACCCAGGAAACTTTCAGAGATCTGCTGCCAGTTCAGAACCAGTTCGATCAGGGTCTCGCCACCACCTGATGCAACCTACAGTTCTCTAGGCTCAGTAAGAAGCTTGAGGCCCTCAAGTATCTGATTAAAGATGCTTTCTGATACCTGACCAATTTTTTCAACTAAGTCGCTTTTTTTTACCGTGTAGATTTGTGTAATATTTAAAAAGCTCTTTTTTGGGAAGGTTGCCTCAACGTTGTTGAGAGGAACAATTACCGGGGCTTTAGCTCTTTTTAAATTCGACGTTAAAGAACAGACAACGACGGTATTGATATTGCTTGAATTGAATATATTGTTTTGAATTACAAGATGTGGATGCCTGTAACCAGGTTCAGACCCGCTCGGTTCTCCCAAGTCCACCCAATAGATCTCACCTTGTTTTACTACCATGTTTCTTGTTCCACAATCTTACGCTGTTTTTTAAGCATGGCTTTGGAAATGGTTTTTTCTTCTTTACTTGAAGAATCGCTATAATCCGCATTAAGCTGAGCA
>CBDVDF010000184.1:0-4617 GCA_965372675.1 uncultured Desulfobacterales bacterium | reverse complement strand
TATGGAGACCGATCAGGCCGGAGACAACCCGAAGCCGCTCCCGGCTCCAGCGCATGCGCCGGCCGATAGCAATAAATATCTCCGCCCCGGCCCGGTCGTGATTATAAAAAGTGGCCCGCCCGTCCTCTCTGGTACAGTGGGTCTCCGGTTTGCCAAGGTCATGAAATAAGGCGGCCCATTTCAGGAATATCGGCCGATCCTCTGCCGCCAGATATTCCAGGAAATGCTCGGTTTGCTCCGGGAAATATGCGGCCGGGTCGGCAATGATCTTTTCCATCGCCACCAGGGCCGCCATATTGTGCTCGAATACATCGAGATGGTGACTGGCAGGCTGATCAAGCCCGGAGCCCAGGATGAGCTCGGGGAATATCTCGGCCAGCAGGCCACTGTCATGGAGTTGCCGACAAGTTGCAGCGGCCAGGGGCGAGGCCATGATCTTATCCAGTTCGTAGCTGATCCTTTCAGGGGCCGGACGCGAGATCAGCTGGCTCTTTTCGCTGATCCAGCCTGCGGTATCAGAATCCAGGCTGAAATCAAGCAAAGCCGTGAAACGATAGGCCCTCAACAATCGGAGCGGGTCGTTGTCAAAAACATCCGCGGAGGAAGCCTTGACCAATTCCAGTTTCAGATCAGCCACCCCGCCGAGAGGGTCGATCACGGTGTATGGTTCAGCCAGGGTGCCAGCACTATCGACCGCGACCGCCATCGCATTGATCGAGAAATCCCGCCGACAAAGATCGGCAACGATATCGGTTGTCCCCTCCCGAAACGAGGAGATATCGATCGACAGATCATCGACAACAACCCGGGCCACTCCCTCCTGCTCATCAAGCATGACGAAAGCGCCACCGGTCTCAGCGGCAAAATAACGGGCCGCTGCGATCCCGTCACCAGCAACCGTTATATCAAGGTCATCGGCCAGAACCGAACAGAGCCAGTCCCGCACCGCCCCACCGGTCACATAGACCTCACCGCTACGAGCGACCAGGTCACGAAGCGCCAGTCTGACAAGCTGCGGATATTCCGCCAGCCAGTCTTTACCTAGGGTTATTTCTCCATCCATAGCCGCACACTTACATAAAAACATTTTAATCTGGGCAGAGGCCCGTTACTATTGCCGCAAAACAGGACCGGCAAACCTATCAACCAGCACCATTCTAATTCATATCGGGAAAGAGTATGAGTATAAAAACAATTTACCAGAAGATACCCCTGGCAAAGATAGATATGGCCGACCGTTTCTTCTCCCTGTCCCCGACCCCGGAGAATCAGCTGCCGGACCAACTCCGAGCCTCTATCGAAAGCTACGGGATAATCCACCCGCCCCTGCTGCTGCAGACCGACAGATCGTATATCGTAGTGACCGGACGGCAGCGTTTGATCGCAGCCGCAGATGTTCTCGAACAGGATTATTGTGACTGCCTGGTCCTGCCGCCGGAAACAACCCCGGCCATGGCTCTCGCTCTTGCCCTGGAAGAGATCCAGACCTCCCGCCACACTTCCCCGGTTGAACAGGCAAAATGCTGGCAGAAGGCGGTTGAGCTTCTTGGGGAGGAAAAGGCGAAAGTAGAATTCGGCTGCCGCCTTGAGATAACCGGTAAATTATCGCCGAGCGGACCGGCAAAGCTCCTGGACCTGGGAGATGAACTCCTCACCGCCCTGCACGCGGGAGACCTTAAGCTGAAGATCGCCTCCCGACTGATCGATATCGACCAGGAAGGCATAACAGAACTGTTCTCGATCATTACCCTGCTCCGCCTCAGTCATTCGAACCAGAGAAAACTTATCGACCAGTGCCGGGAACTGAGCAAGCGTCATAACCGGACGATCATCGAGATCCTCGCTGCCCCTGAATGCCGGGAGATCATCAAAGAGCCGCTAGCCAACCCACCGCAAAGTACCGCAATGCTGATGAACTGGCTAAGCAGCCAATGCCATCCCAGATTGAGCGAAGCTGAAAATGATCACCGCAGTTTCATCAAGCGAATGGACCTGCCGACAGGCGTAAGCATTGCCCATGCCCAGTCCTTTGAGAAAGACACCCTGAAGATGTCCATTGAATTCAAGGACCGGCAAGATCTTGAAGAGAAGTGGCCGGCCCTGAAAGAGCTGCTCCGGGGAGAAACCTAAACGCCGGGCCAGATCAACTCTATCCAGCGATCACCCTTGAAGAGTCCATTACCCCAATCAGCCTCAAGATCGGCCAGGGGTTTTGCCGCGACCGCCTCCTGGGCGGTTTTCCCGGCCGCTTTGAGTTTGTTCAACCGTTCATAGGCGGTTTCGAGCATCTGACGATAACTCTCCAACTGTTTCTTATCCCCCAAGGGGCCGTGCCCGGCGATGATTTTAGTGCGGTCATCAGCCAACGACAAAACCCTGTCCACTGCGACGATCATTCCCTTCAGTGAACCACCATGGCTAACATCGATAAATGGATAGAAACCATTGAAAAAGAAGTCGCCGGCATGGATAACATTCGCCTCTTTAAAATAGATAAAACTGTCGCCATCTGTATGGGCGTGGGCGACATGGATGGCGCGAACGGTGTCGCCGTTAATATGAAAACTGATATCCTCGGAGAAAGTCACGACCGGTAAACCTTCCCGGGTAACAGGCGGCCGCTTCATTTTGAACGCCTCAATAAAAGAGCCGCTGCTCAATCGCTCACGGACATTATCATGGGAGAAGATCAGGGTGCCGCCCTTACCAAGCTTTTCATTCCCGCCGGTGTGATCACCGTGGTAATGGGTATTGAGCAGAAATCTGGGGTAATCACCGCCGACCGATTTGATCGCCGCAACAATTTTGTCCGTCAGAGGCGCGAACTGGTCATCGATCAAAAAGGTCCCATCCTCGCCGATAAACAAACCGATATTACCGCCCTCTCCCGTAAGCATGTATATCTGCTCAGCAACCGGGGCCGGGACGATCTTTATGTCATCAGCTTGCCCGGTGGTGGCAAGAAGCATGACTCCTGCTAGCAAAACAGCGACTACCGATATAATTTTACTGGTCATTTGAAAACCTCCTGCTGAAGTCAGATCCTCTTTATCCCGTAAATTTCACAAGCCTTCAATTATCTCGTAATACTCCTGGATAGTACGAAAGGCTTCCATAGTGGCTTCGAACAAGACCCAACTGAGAACAAGGATCCCGACTGTGAGTCCGATCTTCCATGCCTTCGACGTTTTTGGCCGCCACCAGATCAGAGGTAAGGCCATTGGTCCCACACAAGCGAGGGCGAGGACAATAACGGATGTCCGGAAATACCATTGGATATTTTCCTCGGCAGATCGTCGCTGGCCGGAACCATCCAGAAACTCACCGCAGTGTTTACACTTTATCGCGGCATCCTGAATTTCTTCAGCGCAGAATGGACACTTTTTCATTGTCATCTCACTTTGCAGAACATTGGAGCAATTATTCTGTCTTTTTTCGACATTTCGCATATTGCCGAGCGCAATAAAATGTCCCACCGATAAATGCCAAGCCGAAATAAAGGCCATATTGATCAGTATGCCCAACTTTCCAAAGAAATATTTCAATAGTCCCCATCACTCCAGAAAGTATGGTCAACAAGAGATAACGCATAGGATCTGAAATAGGGAGAAGCCTGTTTTTTCCATTCATATCATTAGGAGTAATATTATTCGGCATTGATGTTACTTTTGCTTTTCGCCTAAAGGTAGCGCTTGGTTACATTATTGGTACATCTTATCTTTATGTTTTAACCAGCCACCAATATGGCGACCATCTGGGTCGTGATGCGTCCAGTGAATAACCCCGCCTTTTGAATTCCACTCATATTCGCCATAGAACTCGACTGTATCCCCTGTTCTTAATCTGTTTATTTTGGGGGCTAAATCAATGTTGTGAGATACCAACAATGTTTGTCCAGTACTGAGTTTTAAAATGAATTTCTGGTGTCTTGAGCCCTTAAGATCATCACGCAACAACTTCGTTACAACACCTTTCCCCTGTATTTGAAGATTGTTCTGTCTGTTTTTATATGCTTTTTGAAGAGTAGTATCTGAGCTTTGAGACGATGACGAAATGTTAATAGGTATAGAAATGCCTTTTTCATGAACAAATCAATATATCAGAGCTACTGCAACAGCCAACAGGATGAGTTTTTTCATATTATTTCAATGTAACGTTAAGCTGACCGGCCACCGAAAACCGTTTGAGCATAGCAAGGTAGATACTGAGCCCTTGAAAAAGATCGCCAGCCTCTGGCGGTCCGGTTTAGTGACTGGTTAAAAGGTGTTTTCAGTATTTACTCACCCTGTAAGCAGACCCAAAAAACCAAGTAAAGAGACAACTGCAAAGAGTGATGTTGATGGAAAGCGAAAGGGATTAATATTGCCTCTCAATGCGACAGCGGCACTTAAAACAGATAAGGCAGCGGTAACTACTGTTAAAAAAACAACTAATTCTGGACGATTAGGATTTAGCGCAACATACGCATATGCACCACCCATAGAAAAAGTGAAAATAGTTGTAACGTGCCAAGTGTAATAATTGAGCCATTTAGAAGCCTTTGGCAAATTAGTATTTTTTACCAATGGTCCAGCTACAACTGGACCACCAATAAAAGTATGTACTGCAAAAGTAATG
>CBDVDF010000183.1:0-4621 GCA_965372675.1 uncultured Desulfobacterales bacterium | reverse complement strand
CATAGTAGCATCCTGGAATAACATGTGTTCCATCGCTGAAGCTGACCTCTACCTCCAGCATGGTCTTAAAGAGAACGCTGAAGAGATCTACCAGGAGATCCTGGCGACTCTTCCTGCCGACCATCCCGCCCGCGCCAAAATAGAAAAATGGCTGTCGGCCTCGGATTCGACCAAGGAACCTGCCGCCGCCCCTCCCCCTCCCGGGGGATTCACCCCCGAGAATCGCTTCGACAACTGTATTGGCTTGATCGAGGCCGGTTTTTATTCGGACGCTATCGACGAGTTACAGGTTCTTCTCGAACGGGGATTCCGCCCCGGGCCCGTCCACGCCAAGATCAGCGCCTGCATGATCGCCAACGATCAGCAGGAAGAGGGGATCAAGCACCTTAACAGCGCTCTGACCGACAAAGAACTCTCCAAGGAAGAGCGCCTCGATGTCATGGACCAGCTGGCCACTATTCATGATCAGAACGGCAATGTCCTTGAGACATTAAAAGCGCTCAAATCGATCACCGAGATCCAGGCCGACTTCCGTAATGCTAAAGAGCGGCTCGCCAAAATGCAGGAGATGGTGGACAAGTTCGAAAGATACTACCACCTGTACCTGCACAAGCAGATCACCGAGGAGCAGTTCGATCGCGCCAAACAGATCGCCGGCCAGCGCAACAAACCTCTTGAAAAAGTCCTGATAAACGATTTCGAGGTAGAAAAATCCGCTATCGGCGAATCACTTTCCGAGTTCTTTAAATGCCCCTTTGTCGAATACAACGAACTGGAAGTTGGTCCACCGGCTCGTTGTCTCAAAGATTTAAAGGAAAACTTCTGGCGCACCAATCACTGCATTCCGATCTTCGAAGACGGTAACGACCTGAGGATCACCACCTCCGACCCGGCTAATGACACCTTACTGGCCAACCTGCGTTCCAATTTGAAGGGCAAGACCATTGAGCTGACAGTCAGTTTCGCTGATGATGTCGACCAATTCATCGATTATTACCATGGCAAGGGTGACGCCTTTGTTGAAGAAGGTGAAGACGTTTTTGGCGAACTGGAACTGGTAGAAGATGAATTTGAAGAAGAGGATGAGGAAGAGGAGCGCGATGGCGATTCGCTGGGTGTGGTGGTCAAGGTCTGCAACCGGATCATTGAAGAGGCATACGCCCGGGATGCTTCGGATATCCATATTGAATCACAGATAGGCAAAAGAGGGGCATTGATCCGCTTCAGGGTCGATGGTGAATGTTCAAATTTCCAGACCATACCTTACAACTATAAGCGCGCCCTGGTTTCGCGGATCAAGATCCTCGCAAGGCTGGACATTGCCGAAAAACGTCTGCCCCAGGATGGCAAGATCAAGTTCCGCACCCGCCGCGGTCAGAACATAGAACTCCGTGTTGCCACTCTGCCCACCGTCGGCGGCAACGAAGATGTGGTCATGCGTATTCTGGCCGGAGGCGATGCCCTGCCGCTGAAAAAAATGGGCCTTAATGAAGATAACCTTGCTGACTTCAAAACCATGCTGGCCCGTCCCTACGGTCTGGTCCTGGTCGTTGGCCCAACCGGTTCCGGTAAAACCACGACCCTCCATGCCGGCCTCGGCTACATCAACCGGCCCGAGAGAAAGATCTGGACCGCCGAAGATCCGGTCGAGATCGTTCAGGACGGTCTCCGGCAGGTTCAGGTCCTACCGAAGATCGGCCTTGATTTCGCCAGGGTTCTGCGGGCCTTCCTCCGGGCCGATCCCGATGTGATCATGGTCGGTGAGACCAGGGACGAGGAAACTGCCAATACCGTTGTCGAAGCAGCGCTTACCGGACATCTGGTCTTCTCGACCCTGCATACCAACTCAGCCCCGGAAACCGTGACCCGTCTGCTCGGCATGGGCATCGACCCCTTCAACTTTGCCGACTCCCTGCTCGGGGTTCTGGCCCAGCGACTGATCAAAAGACTCTGCCCCCATTGCCGGCAGAGCCACGAGCTCGGAGAGGAAGAGATCGAGCTCCTCATACGTGAATATGGCAAACATCCCAACAAACCCTTGGTAATAGAGCCGGGGGCCTCGATTTTCAAGGCCAAGGGCTGCAGTCACTGTCATAAGAGCGGCTATAAGGGCAGGCTGGCCATCCATGAACTGCTGGTCACCAATGATGAACTAAAAGACAAGATCGAGAACAACGCCCCGGTCGCCGAGATACGAGCTGCCGCCCTGGCTGCCGGGATGCGGACCATGAAACAGGACGGCATCATCAAGGTCCTGAATGGAGATACAGACTTCAAGCAGGTAAGTTCTGCAACGATGAAATAAGGACCTGCCTATTGTTGCTTATCTCCATGTTATGCAGCTCTGTTTATCCGGATCAGGCAATAGTGGAAAATACTTTTGTTTTCTCCAACTCCCCCGAGCTTGACATCTATCATCAATAGTTAGTATAAAATGTCACTTGCGCAGGATCGCTTTAATATTGAGCCAGTCCCGCCCCTGTCGCCGTTCCAGTACGATTAAATACAATTTTCGCTAACCAGAGGCCTATTTAATGAAAAACATCCTGCTTGTAGATGATGAAAAGAACTTCCTGTTGAGCCTGGCAGATATGCTGAAGGTCAACGAGGATGAGTTTGCCATAAGGACCGCCAGCAACGGCCAGGAAGCTGCCAAGATCATCGATTCGGAAAGTATCGACCTGGTGGTTACTGATCTCAATATGCCAGAAATGGACGGCTTTGAGCTCATGGCCCACATCACCCACGCCAATCACGACATTCCGGTCATTGCCATGACCGCTTATGGAACTCCGGAAATGGAATCCAGGCTGAACAATATGGGCGCTTTTCAGTATATCGAAAAACCCATAGATTTTGATTCTCTCCTGCACATGATCAATGAAGGCCTGAAAACCGGCAGCACCAAAGGACATGTGGCCGGTATTTCTCTACCCTCTTTCATGCAGCTTCTCGAACTGGACAGCAAGACCTGCACATTGCACGTCACATCCGGCAAGAATAAAGGCGACATGTTTTTCAAGGATGGTGAACTTCTTTCTGCTAAGACCGGGAAGATCACCGGCCAGGACGCCGCCTTTGTGATCATCAACTGGGACAACTCTGAGATAGAAATAGAGAACATCTGCAAATTAAAAGAAGAAGATCGCGATATTAACGTGCCGATGGGTTTCCTGCTGATCGAAAGCGCCAGGATGAAGGACGAGCAGAACAAACCCAAGGAAGAAACAGTTGAAGAAACAGTAACGGAAGATGTGGCGGTCGACGATTCTCCAGGCGCCAAAGATGTTAAGGGGGTGGATGTTGATAATGTCGGCTTTGCCACCAAGGATACCAGTAAAGCGGTAGACACATCCGCTATCGAACCTAAAACCGAAGCTGCCCCTGCTGAGGCGGAACCGATCAAGGCCGAATCTCCTCTTGATATGCTGACCAATGCCATCCTCAACGCCAAGGGGGTCAACCGGATGATCATCATTTCGGGCAATGGCGCTGTTCTGCGTCACAACAATATTCCGGTCAAGGAATTCGGCGCATTTATCGCTGCGGTCACAGGTAGTGCGGTCAGGACCAAGAAGATCCTGGGGTTCACCGGCCCCAAGCACATAATCGTCAATCACTCTAACGGCGAGAAGATCCTGATAATTATAGGTGCCCAGATCGTGGTCGGGATCGGCCTTGATGTTGATGCCGATCCGGAGCCAATAGGAGATATCCTGAAACCAACTGTCGCCAAGACCCGAGCCCAATAGACCAAGGTATCAGGTAGCAGCCTGACGAGCACAATTTAAGATATAAAGGAACACGAAGACATGGAAGATATCCTTAAAGAGATTAAAAACGTCCCGGCGGTAATGGGCTCCTACATCCACGTTAGCGGAGTTACTAAGTTGAATTCCGATCTACCGAAGATATTTCTGAGCAAGATATATGAGGTCGGGGAAGCTATCGAGCGAGCGATCAAGGTCAATGAAGCGACTAAAATGCACGCCAACAATATCGAATTCAAATACGATGAAGCCGTGATCATTGTCCGACCGATCGCTGCAGGTGCCTCACTGGTGACGTTTTGCGAAACAACGATCAACAAGAAAACCCTGAACATGACCACCGGCATGCTGGCCAATGAGCTCAAACAGGCCGCAGCTGAGATCAAAAAGGGCGGCCAGAGCAAACCGGCAGCAACACCGCCGCCTCCTCCACCAAAGCAGGAAGTTACCCCACCACCACCCGCCAAAGCTGCTGAATCTAAAGTTGATGTCAACAAGATCCTGCACGCCGGTCCGCTAGCCAAAGTCTTCCTGGATTTCCAGTGTGCTCAATTCGATGATCTTTTCTTTCAAGGCATGAAAGACCGGCAAGGGTTCGCGGTGGTTATAGGCAGGCAACTCTTCTACCGACTGGCCAACTTCCCGATAGCACAGCGCCCCCGCCAAGCGTGCCATTTCATGATACACACGGCGTGGGTGTACCTGGCCATCTTCGACGAAATCCTTGAGCACAGGTAAGGCACTGGCGAGGCAGGAATAGAGGATCTTGGGCACTGGATCGGAACCACCCCTTTTCTGGCCTATCTTACGCAGGGCCAGATAGAGGTCCTTTTCACGTTCAGTTCCGACAG
>CBDVDF010000182.1:0-4642 GCA_965372675.1 uncultured Desulfobacterales bacterium | reverse complement strand
GGTGTTGAAAGATATGTTTCAATGAGAAACTATTTGTCTGACCGGGTAGTAGGGCGAAACAAGTTCTATTCGATAACCGCCGATGGTTATGCTGGTGATTTCTCGGTGGAAAGTGAGGCGGATCCTGTTGAGGGAGAAGTCGTCCGCCATCGGCCCGGGATGCGGGTCAGGGTTCTTGTCGAGCTGGTAAGTCAAGGTTTTAGATATCTATCCTGGAAGGAAGAGCGTTTATGAAAAGCGGTCTCGAAATCATAATCCGTACCGATGGGTTCGTTTTAAGCCACGATCATGGTCGGGTGGTTGAAGAACTTGAGTTGGCAGATGACCTTGGCGAAGCCCTGGCCGTGTTCTCGGAGAGACACGGGATCACCGCCAAGACAATTAACTTGTTCTTGTCGGAAGATCTGGTCTATGTAACGGCTATAGATCTGCCGCTTAAAACGCCCAGTATCAGTGAGGCGATCAGCTTCCAACTTGCTATGCTGCTGCCTTTTCCAGAGGAAGATGCCCTCTATAGCTACTCAACGATCCGTAAAGATGAGGGTTTCAAGGTAACAGTCTGCGCAGCCAGAGCCCAGCAGCCGGTTAATGTCGTGGAAGAACTGATCGCGGCCGGTTTTATTGTCAAGGGACTTTATCCGGAAAGCCAGCGGTATGTGGTCAGCAAGATGCGGAAAACAAACTGGGCTCTGGTCATGCCTGGGAAACTGAACAAGGTTTTCGTTTTCGAGGGCAGTAAGCTTGCCGATCGCTTGTTGTGCGGTGAAGAATCATTGTCCTACAAAGAGCTGGAAGATTTGTGCGGGACTGGAGAGATCTTCCATACCAGTCCTCCGATAGCCAGCAGTTTCAGTTCCGTCAGGCAGTTGCTGCCCGAGCGGCCGTTGTTGAAAGATCATAATATGTTGCCGGCTTCTTATCGGCGGCCTGATTATTTGAAGATGGTGGTTATTGTCCTTTTGGCTCTGAACTTGGTAGGACTGGTCGCGCTTGGCGGTTTTAAATTTGTTAACCAGGGCATGGAGATCAGCAGGTCTGCTGATGAGATCTCCAGCCTGATGCCTTTGGTTCGCAAGACAAACAAGATAAGGGATCAAATAAGCAGGACGGAGAAGTTTCTTGAACAGGCCTCCGGGTTTGGTGGCAATCCGGAGATAATTTCTTTTATAGAGAAACTTACAAAAGGCTTGCCGGAAAGTTCATATCTGGACCAACTACGTCTTGATGAGGCTACCCGTACCGTGACGATCAATGGTTATACTGATGATATCGCTGAGTTAACCGAAAAAATGCAAGATGTTGGCGAGTCTAGGCTCAAATCAACCAGTCGCCGCAAGAATATGATCTATTTCCAGGTGGAGATCAGTCTGCCATGAACAATATAACTCGTTTTTTAAGCAGGTTTGAGCGCCGTTATTTGTTGATCGCGGTGGCAGTGGTATTGTTGCTTTTCAACCTTGGTCGCTGGGCCACTAATTTATATCAGGCCAGACAGACAGAACTGGAAAGCAACCTGGCCCGCTTGGAACAGTACGGATTTGTTACCGGCAAGACCGTGTCGCTCGAGGAACAGCTGAATAGTTTGACCAAGCAGAAGACTAAAGTTGAGAAGTATTTTTTTACTGGTGCCACCGATGATAAGATCGCTTCGGCTATGCAGATCAGGATCCAGGCCCTGATCGCCAGAACCGGGATGCAGTCCGAGTCGATCCGCCCCATTCGCCAGAAGCTGGAAGCAGAGCGGGGGAAAGGGGAGGATCGCTCTATCCTGGGTGAAGTGGTTGTCAAGGTCAGGTTGGCGGGCTCCCTGATGCAGTTCATGGATTTCATCTCTGAACTCTACAAGGGAAAAGAGTTTTTTAAGATCGAGAGTTTCTCTCTGAAACCATACAAGAGCGGCCTGAAGATATTTATTGATTTGAGAGGGTATTATATTCTGCCTGATCAGAATGATGGGGCTGGAGGTGTTGAGTCTTGAGGGATTTGCAGAATATAGTCAGGATAGCAGTTGTGGGGTTGCTACTTGCGTCCCTGTTGTTGATCCTGCGTCAATGTAGCTCTGATAGCGGTTCCGGGACGGTCGAGGCAGAGGCGCCCGGGCAGAAGAAAGAAGCCGCCGCCGCTCTTTTGGCCGAGACAGATTTTTACCCCGCAGTCCCCGGGACTTTGCCTGATCTTAATGATGGTTACCTTTTCAACAAGGATCGATTCCTGGATGAAAGTGATCTTGAGGATGAGGCTCCGAATAGTTTTGGAGCGGATACCATAGATATGGAGGCATTAGTGTATTCCGGTTCGATAATTATTGGAGACTTGCGCAAGGCCCTGGTGGCTTATCAGGAGAAAGCTCCCGTTGTCCAGAGGGGCGCAAGAAGGAATGTCAGGTCCAGAAATCAGAGAAAGCCAAAGCCGGCCAAGGGTGCATATATACATAAACAGCTTGAGGTTGGTGAGCTTTTTATGGGCTACCGGGTGGCGCGTATTGAGGATGACAGCATACTTTTTGAAAAAGGTAGCGAAAAAATAGAGAAATTTTTGTTTGATGCCAGCAAGAAAAGGGTTGAGATAAAATCTTCTCCATCCGCCTCATCGCCGGCGTCAGCCGCCCAGCAAAGGGCGGTTAAAACGGTATCTCCTCCGCCGCAAAGAACCGGGGTTCCACCGAAAGCAAGGACAAGACCGACAATGACCAGGCCGGGAAGCAACAGTGATCCGGCCGCGAAGCCTTCCAGTAGAAGGACCCGCCGTTCCCAGCGATTATTGGGAATTGATCCTTCCTTTGTGCCTCCGACTCTGCCGGAAGGGACAAATTAGCTGTTTCACTGAAATTGAAATATTGAGGTTGATCTATGAGTTTTAAATACTTTTTTGTAGGACTGATCCTGGTCTTGCCAATACTCGCTGGTTGTAGTGAGAAGTTCGATGCCCACTTTAATCTTGCAGAGATCAGGCAGGGGATTGTTGCACCTGAAGACCAGTCGGCTGCCCTTGAGGAAGGAGAAGATATCAGCAATATCTCCGAAGAAAAGATCAAGACGGTGCCGATCCGGGATATCAACACCAGGATCAACGGCAAAAACCCTTATTTGAAAAAAATGTTGGCCGGCTATGCCGAGGTTGGGGATGAAGGATCGGTGCCCGGGGAGGGGGTCCTGCTCAATTTTGATAATGCCGATATCTACGAAGTTATTCAGGTCATCGCCGAGATCCTTGATATAAGTTACATCATCGACCCCAAGGTCAAAGGGGTGGTGAATATCCGCTCCGGCAAAAAGATCCCCATGTCCCAACTCAAGGCGGTATTCAGGAAGCTGCTGAACATCAACGGCCTCGATATTCGCAGCGAAGGGGAATACAACTATATTTACATGACCAAAAAACCTGGCTCTCATTTGATCTACGGGCCGGAGGCTGCCAGTAAACTGAAGGATTCACCTAAGTTTATCATTCAGGTGATCCCGGTCATGCACCTGGCTGCCTCTGAGGCCAAAAAACTCCTTGATCCATACGTCTCGGAACAGGGCAGGATCGAGATCCTCGACAACCCCAATACCCTGTTCATTACTGACTATGAGAGTAAAGTGGTTGATGTGCTGATGATCTTGGCCCGGCTTGATATTTCGCCGATGGCAGCTCTCAAGGTCAGGCTGGTTAAGGTTGAGAAGGCACCGCTCTTTGATGTTAAGGATGAGCTGGCCAATATCCTTACGGCCCTGCAGGTTAACAAAAAAGGTTATGAAGGAGTGACGGTCCTTGCCATGGAAAGGGGCAATGGACTGCTCCTGATCAGCAGTAATCAGGAACTCCTTGACGCTGCCACCCGCTGGGTAACCGAACTTGACGTGGTTCCCACCGCCGGGCGTGACAATATCTATATCTACAATGTCAGGAATTCTGTTGCCTCAGAGTTGTCGGATCTGGTCAATGAACTGATCGGAGACCAGCCGGGAGGCGGGACCAGGACAGCCGTGACTAAGAAAACGGCGACGACTAAAGATAAGACAGGTAAAACCGTTACCTCAAAACCGGTGCCCAGGGTGAGGAAAACCGGCAGTACCAAGAAGAAAGGTGATGACGGGGGGGGGCTGCGCTGGGCCGGTGAGCCTACCCTGATCGCCGATGACAGCCGCAATATTATCCTGATCAGAGCCCTACCGGCCGATTACAGCCGCTTGACCAAGTTGCTGGAACGGCTTGACAATATGCCGCGCCAGGTCTTGATAGAGGTACTGGTGGCTGAGGTTACTCTTTCCGATAGATGGGAAATGGGAATTGAGTGGAATATGAATCAGCTGAATCCAATCACAATAGGTAGCGAAACATATGACAATTATCTAACCAGTAATACATCGCAAATTCCCAATTCAGCAGGCTCTACATATAACGACCTGTTAACAACGGGGGCGGGTTTGACCTATAGTATCCTCGATTCAGCCGGTCAAGCGGTTGGGATACTCAATGCGATTGCCGACAATAACGAGCTGTCGATCCTCTCTTCACCGCAGATCATGGTCCTAAACAATGAGACTGCCACGGTCAATGTCGGAGAGCAGGTGCCGATCGTCACCAACCAGACTGGTTCTCTTGACTCTAACAACTTAAATCAAAGTATTGAATATAAGGATACCGGGGTCATCCTCAA
>CBDVDF010000181.1:0-4648 GCA_965372675.1 uncultured Desulfobacterales bacterium | reverse complement strand
GAACTCCTCACGGGCCAGACCTACACCATCGTTGGGGATCTGGCACTCGGTAAAGGCTTTCTCCGGGATGGCCAGATTCATCATGATCTTGGTCTTGGTCTCGGGCACTTCGCCGAGATCAACCCTCTCGATCTCGAAATCAAGTAGGCCGTCATAGACATAACCGGTCTCGCCCTCGGCGGAAGATGCGGTGATCTCCTGGCCGGTGGTGATCGCCCCGGTACCGTTAACGGTGCCGATAACACAGGGGATACCGAGTTCACGGGAAATGATCGCCGCGTGACAGGTCCGGCCGCCCCGGTTGGTGACGATGGCGGCAGCGATCTTCATGATCGGCTCCCAGTCGGGATCGGTCATATCGGTGACCAGGACCTCACCCTTTTTGAAGGTGTGGATATCCTTGGCGTCATCGATGCAATGGGCAACACCCTGGCCGATCTTGGTACCGACAGCCAGACCCTCGGCAATAACCTTGCCGGTTTCTTTTAATTTATAGGTCTCCATCATGCCCTTGGTGGCCTGGGAGTGAACGGTCTCAGGACGGGCCTGAACAATATAAAGCTTGCCGGTGCCGACTTTTTCACCGTCACCATCCTTGGCCCACTCAATATCCATGGCCTTGCCGTAATGGTCCTCGATGATACAGGCCCAGTTGGCAAGCTGCAGGATCTCGTCATCACTGACCACGTAAGAGTTACGCTCTTCGGGGGTGGTATCAATATTCTTAACCGGCTCATCGGTATTGGGATCGTTGTCGTAGATCATCTTGATCTCTTTGGAACCGATCTTTTTGGAGACAATGGGACGCTTGCCTTCCTTGAGGGTCGGCTTGAACACATAGTACTCATCGGGATTGACCGCACCCTGAACTACGTTCTCGCCAAGTCCCCAGGCCCCGGTGATAAAGACCGCATCTTTAAAACCTGATTCGGTATCGATCGAGAAAAGAACCCCGGAAGAGGAGGAATCACTTCTGACCATCTTCTGAATAGTGATCGACAGATAGACGTCAAACTGGCCAAAGCCCTGGTGCTGGCGATAGGAGATGGCACGGTTGGTGAACAGGGAGGCAAAACATTTCCGGCAGTTGGTGATAATATCTTCGTAGCCGTGGATGTTGAGGTAGGTTTCCTGCTGACCGGCAAAAGAGGCGTCCGGCAGATCTTCGGCAGTGGCGGAGGAACGGACGGCGACGTCAACATTCTCGCCATACTCAGCCTCCATCTTCTTGTAGGCCTCGATAATGGCATCGCGCAGGTCATCGGGGAACTCGGCGTTACGGATGATATTACGACATTTCTCACCACGCTCGGCCAGATTATGCATATCCTCGATATCAAGGTCGGAAAGGATCTCTTTGATCTCATCCTCAATACCCGCCGATTTCAGCAGATAGCGATAGGCATATGCCGTGATGGCAAAACCATGGGGAACGGCGACACCCTTGGCGGTAAGATGCTGATACATCTCGCCGAGGGAGGCATTCTTGCCGCCCACCAACGGAACGTCGTCAATGCCGATATCATCGAACCACAGAATCAACTCTTCATCATGTTTTGCCATCTTTGTGCTCCCGTTCGAATTTTAGGATAAATTATTTTTAAAGTTTATAATTGGTTGATTGACTGAATAGAAATTCATATCTTGTAACAGCAACATTATATAGCTAATCTTGCCATCATGGTCAACCTAAACTTGGCTAAATACAGCATCAATAATCCCCTGCTGAGATCAGCTTGACCTCCGGCCCCAACCAACGATCTGCTAGCGGGGCATCCCATAAAAAAATGCTTTTGACTGCGGATTAGCACCTGAATTTTCTTTTTTAAATTAACCATCCAAGTTTCAGGTGTGATCATTAGTGTCCGGTTAGGATTTTGCAGCAGCCTTTTTATTGATATTTAGAGTCCAATGCCGTCATCCCGGCATGTTTTTAGCCGGAGGTAAGCGCAGACTCCGATTCAGTAAAAACACCAAGAGTAAATCCTGGATCGGAGTCGTAGTTTATGCCCGAATGGGTGCTACCTCCAACTAGGGGCATGCCGGAATGACAATTTGGGGAGTCTTAACCATTCTAAATTGATACAGCAATTTCCTAACCGGACAGTGCTGAGGTGTGATATGATCCAAACAAGTTTTCTTCGGATCTCAAACAGGACAAGGCTTATGAGCACAGAAGTTAGTATCGCCAGGCTTTTCGCAGAACATATAATTGTCGGTGACAATAGTGGTAGCGACTATTTTGCCCTGCTTCGCAAACTGGTGGCAGCCAGGAACAGGTCTGAGAACAACGCGGCGGTGTGGCAGGAAGCGATCAACAGGGTTTATGAGCGGCTCGATGACGAGCTCCGCAGCAACCGGAGAGATCCGGTCACGCCGGTCAAATTCGGGACCTCCGGATGGCGTGGCCTGCTCGGCAAAGACCTGTTCGTCCGCTCGGTTGCCCAGGTCAGTATGGCGATCGTTGAACTTTACGGCGGTGATCTATCACCTGAGCTACAAGATGCCCTTGGAGTCGCTTCTCTTGAGGAAGCCCAGAGCAGGGGCTGCGTTCTCGGCTTTGATAATCGTTTCGGCGGTGAACTGCTGGCCGGCAGTGTCAGCGATATCCTGACCGGGGCCGGTTTTTCCGTCCATTACGCCGGCGAATCAACCACTGGAGTCCTCTCCGCCGCCCTGCTGGAGCTCGGGGCCGCTTTTTCTATCAACCTGACCCCCAGTCATAACCCCCTTGAGGATGGCGGCTTCAAGTTCAACGCCGCCCACGGCGGTCCGGCCGCGGAACTAATAACCAACCGGATAACCGCCCACGCCCGACGGATCATCAAAGAAGAACAACTCTCCACCTCCCCTCCCCGTCCGGAACTACTCAACAAAATTGATGCCCTGGCAATCTGGCAGGATTTTGTCCGCAAAGGTTCTGTTCAGCACCATCTCGATTACGACCGGATAATTGCTGATTTCTTCAACAACGACGAGATTGTGGTCGCCATCGATTCGCTCCATGGCGCCAGCCGGATCCACGTTGCTTCATTATTCGATAATCGGCCAAATGAGCGGTTGATAACCCTGCGGGATGATCCAGACCCGACTTTCGGGGGCATTGCGCCGGAACCGTCAACTGCTAATATGCAGCTGGTCCGTGATGCCCTGACCAGCAGACCTGAGCCGCTGAAACTGGGGATGCTCATCGACCCTGATGGTGACCGGATACGATTCAACGACGGTCATCAGGATATCGAAATGAACCAGTTCGGCGCCGCCGCCTACCATTACCTCCATGAACACAAAGGCCGGGCCGGGCTGGTTGCCAAAAGTGTCGCCACCAGTAATTTTGCCAACTCGATAGCCGAAGGCCTCGGCGAAGAGGTCTTTGAAAGCAGGGTCGGCTTCAAGGAATTCAAACCGGTGATCGGCCGAGCCGTGGTCTTCTTCGAGGAGTCGGACGGGATCTCGATCATTGGCCACACCCCTGAAAAGGATGCCTATATAGGCCTGCTGCTGGCTCTGGAGATGACCATGACCCTGCAAAAACCCCTTGGAGAGTATATCAGGGAAATTGAGAAAGAATTCGGGGCCTTTTATCCTGACCGGGGCGGCATTGAAGTAAGCAGCAAGGGAGAAGAACTTACGAAAAAGCTGGCGGTACTCGAAAAATACCGGCAGGGATCCAGCTTGCGGATAGGCGGGCAAGATATGATTATTGCCAAGGTTATCAGTATCGATGGCCGGAAGATGGTCATGGAAGACGGCAGCTGGTTGATGATCAGACCCTCGGGAACCGAGCCAAAGGTCCGCTTTTACCTTGAAGCCAGATCAGCCGCCGGCAAAGAGGATCTGCGGGAAACCACCCTCCGTCTCCTGGCAGAAACCGGCCTGTTGCCTTGAACAGGAGCAGACGACCATGATCCACCGTCAAATGAGATGGCCGTAGATGCAAGAAGACAAGAATGTTGATAATCCTGGTGCGATATCGACGACTTGCCGACGCCGCAGATGCGGCCATATCGTTTGACCCGAAGGGACTAAATGGCCCTCTTGCTGACAAAACGATGTGGCTATACATGGGTAATTATTTGAAACTTTAAATCTTTTAAATTTCTTGCCATTTAGGCGGTGGATTATGGACGGGTTCGGGACTTGCCTGTTTTGATCGCCTGTGCTATTTATTTTGTTTCTATTTACCCGAAAATTCCGACCGCCATTTAATAGAGCGGTCGTTCATAAACTAGAGAAGAGCCAATGAGAGATAAAGTAGAGGAAGCCCTGAGCCGGATCAGACCGACCCTGCAAAAAGACGGCGGAGACGTGGTCCTGGTTGATGTGACCAAGGATGGTGTCGTCAAGGTCCAGCTGACCGGAGCCTGTCGCGGATGCCGAATGGCAGACGAGACCAAAGAGGGGATCGAAAAATTCCTGAAAAGCGAAGTACCGGGAGTAACCTCCGTCGAGCCGATCTGAGCGACGAATACTATTTATGATAACCGCTGCCGGCCCTGATATTAAAAGCCCGGTAAAGCTGTTCCATAATGATCAGCCTGGCCATCTCGTGCGTAAAAGTCATCCTCGACATGGAGATGACCAGATCCGCCTTGGCCAGGATCTCTTTATCCAGCCCCAGTGCACCACCCAGGACGATGCTGATATG
>CBDVDF010000180.1:0-4656 GCA_965372675.1 uncultured Desulfobacterales bacterium | reverse complement strand
CTTCTGGAGATGTTCATCGAAACCACTCCGGCGGTCATAAGTGAACTGCACCAATCGATCGAGGCTGGCGACTCCGAAAAAACCCACTTCATGGCTCATAAGCTCAAAGGCACCGCCGCCACTCTTGGTGCCGACCTTTTAAAGGAGTCCGCCACTACCCTTGACAATGCCTGCCGCCAGACCGACCATAACGGCAAAATGGCAGAGTTGCTCAGCGACCTGGAAAACAAATTCGCAGCTCTACAGACCGAGATCAATATATTCCTGGCTGAAGACAACGGCAGGTCAACGGAGTAAATGCCACAAAACAGATGATCGACAAAAAAGAGGGTGACGTGAACAAACTTTTTAAGGAGTGCAGACAGACCATCGTGAAAAAGGCAAGGATCCTCCCCCTGTTGGCCATATTGCCCCTGCTGCTCCTGACTGGCCTATGCACCACCGCCATGGCCGGCCAGCCAATAATCCTCGCCAAAGAACTCGGCTCGATCTCCATTGGCAAGCATCTGGATATCCTCAAGGACGAAGAGGGCCTCTTCACCATCGACCAGGTAAGCTCTGGAGCTCTGGCCGCCGACTTTATCGAGAGTGACAAGGACTGCCCTAATTTTGGCTTTACCTCTTCAGTTTACTGGATCCGCTTTTCCCTGGGCAGTGAAATAGACAACAGCGACGAATGGCTCCTGGAAGTCGCCTACCCCCTCTTCGACCATATCAGCCTATATCTGCCCCTGGCCAACGGCGAATATTTAGAGAAAAAAGCCGGCGACCTCCTGCCTTTTGCGGCCAGGGAGATCAGCAACCGGAATTTCCTCTTCGCCCTGCCGGAAACAATTCCTGCCGGGGCCACCATCTACATGCGCTTTCAGACCGAAAGTACCATGAACATCCCCTTGACCATCTGGACGGTTAAAGCCTTCAACATAAAAGATCATGATGCCCAGTTCGGATTTGGCCTCTATTACGGCTTTATTCTGCTGATGGTGATCTACAGCACTCTGATGATGCTACTCCTCCGGGACTTCAACTATCTGTCCTATCTGGTCTTCATTGTCAATTTCGGACTGTTCCAGACCGTTATGAGTGGTTCGGCCTACGAGTACCTCTGGCCGACCTTGACCTGGTGGAATAATTACTCGATGCCGATATTTGTTGCCCTCTCGGCCCTGGGAGTATGTCTGTTCACCAGGACTTTTCTGGTAACCAGGGTAAATGCCCCGCTGATGGACAAGGTCCTTCTGGTTCTCGCTCTCCTCTGCCTGCTGCCGCCGATCTTATCGCTGTCTGGCCATTATCCTCCGGCCATCAAGTCCAGTTCCCTTCTGGGCCTGACCAGCGTACTTGCCAGTATAGTCAGCGGCATTATCTGCCTGAAGAGGAAATATCGCCCGGCCCGCTATTTCCTGCTGGCCTGGACTATGTTCTGTCTCGGCGTTACGATCAGTGCCCTGCGTGCCTTCGGCATCCTGCCGGCCAACTTTTTCACCCTCTCCGGCCCCCAGTACGGCTCCGCCCTGACCATGCTGCTCCTGGCCCTGGCCCTGGCCGACCGGGTAAACATTATGAAATTCGCCGCCGCCAAAGCCGAAGAACAGTACAGGACCATCTTTGAAAATGCCCAGGAAGGTATCTTCAGGACAACCCCGGACGGCCAGATAATGATGGCCAACCAAACCCTGGCCGAGATCCTTGGCTATGGTTCACCTGAGGAACTGATCCGTAACATCCCCGACATCAGCAAGACCTACGTCGATCCCGAGCGCCGAAAAGAACTTATGACCCTGCTCAAAGAGCATGGTTTCTGTAATAACTTCGAGGTGCAACAGCGGCGGAAAGACGGCAGCGTAATCGACATATCGGTCAATGCCCACGCAACCATGAACAAACACGGCGAGATCATTTATCTGGATGGCATGCTGGCCGACGTAACCGCAAAAAAAAGGGCGACAGAGTTACGGGTGGCCAGAGATACCGCCGAAGCGGCAAACCGGGCCAAGAGCGAATTCCTCGCCAATATGAGCCACGAGATCCGCACCCCGATGAACGGCATCATCGGTATGACCGGACTACTTCTGGACACCAGGCTTGACCCGGAACAAAAAGAATTCATGGGGACGGTCAAAACCAGTGGTGAAGCTCTGCTGGCCATCATTAATGATATTCTTGATTTTTCCAAGATCGAGGCCGGCAAGCTCGATCTGGAAGATCTGGATTTCGATCTGCGTCATACCCTGGAGGACACCAGTGACATCCTTGCCCTCCGCGCCCATCAGAAGGATCTGGAGTTCATCTGCCAGGTGGACCCCGACGTTCCATCTCTGCTGGTTGGTGACCCGGGACGTTTGCGCCAGATAATCATCAACTTGACAACCAATGCCATAAAATTCACCCAAGAAGGAGAGGTATCGATCCTGGTGACGACCCAGGAAGATAGCGGCTCGGAGATCTTATTACGTTTTACAGTCCGTGATACGGGGATAGGGGTTGACCAGAAACTGCAGCCGATGCTTTTTGATCCCTTCACCCAGGCTGACGGTTCTACGACCAGGAAATATGGCGGCACCGGTCTGGGCCTGGCCATTTCCAGGCAACTGGCCGAAATGATGGGCGGAGAGATAGGCGTTGAGAGTGAAGATGGCAAAGGCTCGACCTTCTGGTTTACCGCCAGATTCCTTAAACAGGCCAACCTCAGCCAGGAAAAGGCCAGAGCTTCTCAAGAAACCCCGGATCTGTGTAACTGCCGGATCCTGGCGGTGGACGATAACGAGACCAATCGCTTCTATCTGCGAAAAATAAACGAAGCCTGGGGGTGCAAGCTCTTTGACGAAGCACCTGACGGCGACACCGCTCTCGCCATCCTGCGCCGGTCTGCGGATAACGGACAACCTTTCGATCTGGCCATCCTTGATATGCAGATGCCCAAAATGAGTGGTGAGACCCTGGGAGTAAAGATCAAGAAAGATCCCATGCTCAGTTCTATACTGTTGATCATGATGACCTCGGTCGGCAACCGCGGTGACGCAACCCGTCTGGCTAAAAAAGGCTTTGCCGCCTACCTTACCAAACCGATCAAAGAATCCCTCCTCAAAGAGTGCCTGCAGACCGTTATTCACGGCAAACAACCAAGGGAAAGTAAACACGCTTCCCTGATCACCCGCCACTCCCTTGCCGAATCACGTAAGCGGGATATCCGGATCCTGGTGGTCGAGGATAACGTTATAAATCAGCAGGTGGCAATGGCTATCATTGATAAGCTGGGATATCGGGCCGAAATAGCCGCCAACGGCCGTGAAGCGTTGGACTCTCTGGTCAGGATGCCTTTTGATCTGGTGATCATGGATTGCGAAATGCCCGAGATGGATGGCTACGAAGCTACCCATGAGATCAGAAAATGGCGGGATTCAGAAGATGAAGAGCTTAGAAAAAAAGGCAGCCTGCCGATCATCGCCATGACCGCCCACGCCCTTGCAGGAGAGCGGGAGAGATGCCTGAAAGCCGGAATGGACGATTTCCTCTCAAAACCGGTAAGTCCGCAAATCCTGGCAGAGACCCTCAAAAAATGGCTTTCAAGAACGGCCATAGAACAAGAAGACAAAATAGTCATCGAGGAACACCGTGGGGCAAAGAACCCGGTTGTTCTGGACCATGACGCCCTGATGGACCGTCTCAACAACAACAAACAACTGTATCGAATGGTCATGGAAATGTTTCTCGAAAAAACGCCGCAGACCATTGCCGAGTTACAGGCCGCCATCGCGCAAGAAGACGGCAAGCAGACTCACCTGCTGGCCCACAACCTCAAGGGCACAGCCGCCAACCTCGGGGCCGAGGTCCTCTATGATGCGACTCTGGCTCTCGAACAACTTGGTAAGAAAAAGAATCTTGCCGAGGCCAATGGCGTACTTAAAGATATCGAAAAAGGATTTGCCGATCTGGAAAAAGAAATCACTACCAGCCTTGCTGATCTGGATAAAAGCAATTAATAAGTTGGATGGACGGACATATAAATGAGACAGTTTCTTACCCATACCCCGGTTCTGCTGATCGAAGACGAGCCGATCCAGCGAAAGATCGTCAGTAGCCAGCTCGAGGCCAGCGGATTTTCGGTAATTGAGGCTGGTGACGGCAGAGAAGGCCTTAGCCTCTGGCGGGAGAATCCCGACATCAGGCTGGTAATCACCGACCTGATGATGCCGATCATCGACGGTTACGGGGTTATAGAATCGATCCGGGCCGAAGAAAACCACTACACCTATCTGATCGTCCTCAGCGGCCTTGAAGACCGGCAATCACTGGTCCGTGCTTTAGGACTCGGCGCCGACGATTACCTGACCAAACCGGTATTTCCGGATGAACTGAATCTACGCCTCAGAAATGCCGGCAGGGTGATCAGACTGGACGGCATGGACGACCTGGTATTCGGCCTCGCCGAACTGGCCGGCTACCGCAGTGGCGAAACCGGCCAGCACCTGCGCCGGGTCCAGGCCTATTGCCAGATCCTGGCCAACCATCTTCTGGCAGAATATCCCGAAATGAAAATGACCCAGTCCCTGGTGATGGATATTGTCAATGCCAGTCCTCTTCATGACATCGGCAAGGTCGCCATCCCGGATTCCATCCTCCATAAACCGGGCAAACTGACCAAGGAGGAATTCG
>CBDVDF010000179.1:0-4664 GCA_965372675.1 uncultured Desulfobacterales bacterium | reverse complement strand
AGCAAGTAATGTTTTATTTTGCCGTAGGAAAATGCTATCCTGCGCCGCTGTAACGGGAGGATTTTTGTGGTTAAGAGATATAAAAATAAAATGACCGGCATCGGTTCCCTGCTCAACAATCTGCTCGAGAGCAGGAAATGGCGGGTGAATATGAACCGCCATCGACTCTTCGAGTTCTGGGCCCAGGCGGTTGGCAAAGATATAAGCGCTAATGCCCAACCCAAGGTGCTCAGGGGTGATGTCCTCTGGGTCGACGTGACTGATTCGGTCTGGATGCAACAACTGCATCTGATGAAAGAACATCTCCGTCAGGTCATCAATGACCGACTGGGTGAGGAAGGCATCAAGGATATCCGTTTCAATCTGGTTAACAGACTAAAGCCTGTTCTTGAAGCCAGGAAGAAAGAGAAGAAAAAACCGGTTGCCAGCAAACCCGATCCGAAAAAGCTGGCTGCCTTCGAGAAGATGATCGGTGCCATCGCAGATGAGGGGGCCAGGAACAGTTTACGAAAACTGTGGTTGATCCAGCAGGACCGAAAATGAATTGAAACGTTTTTTCAACTAGCAACAGAGTTAAGATTGGTGGGTGCCTAAACCTTAACTTGACCGACAAACTGAAATTGTTGACAAGGCTTGTGCCGATTCGGCCGGTAGTTTCGCTGTTAACTGTTACCTGGCAGAAACTTATTCTCTGCACCATCCTCCGCATCAGCTCAAATTCCCGGAAGATATTGCTGAACTGCCCCGACCGCGATGTCGGAATTTTGCTGTAAAAGATCTGTTAGCAGTTACATCTGTATTTTACCTGAATGTTCCAACATCTGATCATTGAGCCGTTCCGCTTGCAGACATAAAGCCTCCATGCGTGATTCGATGATCTGGGGGAACGGATTGCCGTCGGTTTCAATGGCCAGGAAAGGGAATTTTCGTTCATTGGCCAACAACGGTGCAAGATGGGCTGCTCCATTGCCGTTGATCAGCGCTTTCTTTTCTGTACTGTTAAATTTCTCGTTGAGAATGGCTTCGGCCACCCTGCATGGCATACATCCAAAAGGTCCAATAGAAATAACCCCGCAGGACGGATCCAGGATCTCATGGATGGCCGAACCGATGGTAAGGATCGTTTCACCGGTCAGATTCGGTGAGACGAATTTTTTGCCGGCATCGATGGCCTGTTCCACGTCTCCGTTGTGGCCGGTGTAAAAAAGGCCGCAGGGGGCCAGTTTCTGCCTGATCTTTTTATAAAAGTAGTTTTTGACATGGTAACGGAGATGGAAACCGAAGTCCTTGCCGCCCTCTATATCTTCTTTGATCAGCCAATCCAGATATTTCAGCCATTCAGTTGTGGGGGCGGTGCGGACGATAAAACCACGGGCGGCCATCCTTTCGATAATACTCTGTAAGGAGATCGGATCGTGCCGGACATAGATCTCGCCGATAAGGGACAGTTTGGGAATCTGATGATACGGCTTTTTGAGCGGTATCGTGGCCAGTTTGCGGGCGGATCTGGATAACTGCCGGGCGTGAACAAACCAGCCTTTGTCAATGGTGGGCAGGATCGCCTCATACTCACGATTCAGGACTTCAACTCCCTGTTCCGGGTCGACGGCCGCGGCCAGGATCGTGGCCCAGATTTCGTCGAAAATGTCGCCGATGATAACTGCCCGCCAAGCGGCCAGGGTAAAACGGTCGCCCAGACCTCCGTAGCCGTTAAGGGAAGTCAGGGAAAGTACGGCGGCATCTGGTATCCGGTGTTTTTCAACTAGTCTCTTTGAAAAAACATGGTATTGCCCGAAGCGACAAGGTCCTTTGGCGCTGGCCATGAAAAAGGCGGTAAGCTCATTCTCCGGGCGGTTGTCCAGGTAATGGAGCATGGTACCGACCGTGGTCTGGAGCGGCAGGCATTCTTTGCAGGATGAGTTGCCGCGGCCCAGTTTAAGGACATCTTCATCCGCCGGCGGCAGGGCTTCGGCGCGAATGCCGACCCGGGCAAAGGCTTGGGCCAGCAGAGGGGTGCCATACTTGCCCATGGCCGGCAGGACAACTTTTACCCGTTTATTGCTTAAGGGTACCCAGTTGCCGTCCGAGTCGCGGATCCCGGCCTTACCATCCCGCATTTCCATGTCAGCGGCACGAAAGCCGTTTGATTTTTCCAATAACCGATTCTGGACAGTGGCCTGCCGGTAGTTGCCGACAATGTCGAGAAAGGCTTCGATCCTGGTTTCAATGCCGGCATCGGCGGTATGGCTGTCAAGTTCCAGGGTCAATGACGGTTTCTGGCCCATGATGCTCCGGAAAAAACCGACGATGAACGAATCAGGCCCGCATGAAAAATTAGTGATATAGGTACCGAAAAGATGCGGGTGTTTTTTGACATAATGGGCCGCTTTCAGGATCAGACGCCCCATACCCCAGTACATATTATGATCTTTTTCCAACTCCTCATCGTCAAAGGGCAGCATATCGAAAGGAATAACCAGGTTGCCGCGGGAAGCGAATTTGGCGGGAATCCCCTTGTTTGCCACCCCGACAAAGCTGTTGTAGGGCCGACCGAACAGGACCACGGCTGGTGTGGCAGGATTTTCCCCGAGCATGGCCAGTGCTTCCCGGCCCTGTTGGCGCAGGTCTGATTTGAACTCTTTCTGGGCAGCAATTGCTTTTTGCAGGGCCGGTTCGACCAGGGTCAGGTCAACCCCCATCCGACGGGCCAGGTCCCTGAAGACCGGTTTGTTGGTATTTATCCCCTTGGAGAAATTAAGAGTAGGCGCCAGGGTCCTCTCTTCCGGAAAACCGGGGAAAGTGGCTTTGAGGTAGAACGGTTCAGCCTGGACAAAGACGCAGGTACATGATGTCTCGTCGCCACTTCCCGAATCTATTTCCTGCAAATGCGGCAGAAAATAGTAGTCGGGGTTTTTTTTGAGGAGTGATGCGGCAAAGCCGTGGGCCTGTTCTACCGGGTGACAGAACGGGGCGCCTTGCTGGTCGACCCCTGCAGGATCGATGGTGTCGGGCAGGACCAGTCGGAAACCCAGTTCTGCGAAGAATCGATTATAAAAAGGGAAATAGGTGTTAATCAGGAAGGAACGGTTCATCCCGACCGTTGGCCGCTTATCATCCTGGTCATTGGGGGCGAGGTCGCGAAATACTCTTTTTTCCCGCCAGACCACCTGGTCAAGGTTGGTTGAGTCTATCTTGCGGTTATGGATGATATTGTCGTAGCGGTTACAGGTGCCACCAAATGGATACTGCTTATTGTTTACTTCTATGCGGGCTATCTCGCACTTCCGGTCGCAGCTTTTTCCTCCCCCGCAGGTGAAGGGTTTGCCATACTTGACCTCCCGGTTGACAAGTTCATCCAGGATGAATTCCTTTTTTTTCAGTAACCCCTGATCCAGGCGGTTTTTAACTTCAAGCGCGACGCCGAAAGCACCCATCATGCCGGGATCCGGCGGGACTACCATCTCTTTGCCGGTCAGGGCGGCCATCGCCGCCGGAATCGCCTTGTTGTAACAGACTCCGCCCTGGATAAAGACCTTCTTGCCGACTGGCCGGTTGCCTTTGACGCGGTTGTCGTAATTCATGCAGATCGAATAAACCAGGCCGGCAACGATATCGGGCAGGGGGATACCTTCCTGTACTGCCCGTTTGACATCAGAGCTGATAAAGGCGGCGCATTGATCGTTGAAATTGGGCGGATTGGTCGCCTGGTAGGCAGTTTCGCCGATCCTGGTCACATCAAGGCCCAGGCTTTCCTTGGCGGACTCTTCAATAAAGGAGCCGGTCCCGGCGCTGCAGGCCTCATTCATGGCATAGTCGCTCGGCACCCCGTTGGTGATATAGGTATATTTGGCATCCTGGCCGCCGATCTCGAAAATGGTGTCGACCTCAGGGTCGAAATGAACGGCTGCGGTGGCGTGGGCGATAATCTCATTGATCACCCCGTCCGTCATGGCATGGAGGCCGGCGATCTGTCTGCCGGAGCCGGTTACCCCTAGTCCTTCTATGATGATATCCTTGTCGATCTGCTCCGCAAGTCTCTGATATACCTGCCTGGAAGCACCGACCGGATCGCCGTTGGTGCGTAAATATTCCGAGGCCAGGATGGCCTTGTCATGGCGCCGCATGATCACCCCTTTGGTGGTCGTCGAACCGACATCGAGGCCCAGGATCGTCCGGTCGCCATCGGATGCGACTCCGGCAGGTTGCTCTTTGAAATGCACCAGGGCTTTGAATTCGCCCAAAGGTTTGTGGAACGACAGGCTTGAGGTCTGACTGCGAAAGACTTCATCGTGGCCGGGGAAGGGCAGTGTCTCATTATCCAGGGCCCAGAGAGCTGCCCCCATCGCCTCAAACCATGGTGCTTCATCGGGAATGATGATCTCGTCGATCTCATCCTGGAGGTAATGGATCATCGCCTGGTTTTTGGTACAACCTCCGACCAGCATTACCGATGTTTTGGGGAGCTTCTTCAGTAACTCGGATATTTTGCCGGCCATCATCACTGAAAGGCCGTCTACCACCTGTTCTTTGGGGATCCCTTTGTTGAGGGCATGGGTGCAGTCACTCTTGCAGAATACCGAACAGCGTCCCGACATTTTGTAGATCGCCTCAGGACGGTTTTGATCCTTGACATCCTCGAGGCTCAAATCCATCCTACCGAGCTG
>CBDVDF010000178.1:0-4677 GCA_965372675.1 uncultured Desulfobacterales bacterium | reverse complement strand
AGTGGTTCCTTATTATGGTTATGCCCGTCAGGATCGCAAGGTTGCTCCCCGGGTGCCTATCACTGCCAAGGTCGTAGCTGAGATGATGATGGTGGTCGGGGTCAGGCGGGTTCTGGCCATGGATCTCCATGCCGGCCAGATCCAGGGCTTTTTCAATATTCCGGTTGATCATCTTTATGCTGCGCCGATACTTGTTAAATATATTAAAGAAGAGATCAAGGAAGATATTATTATGGTCTCCCCTGATGCCGGCGGGGTGGAACGGACCCGGGCTTACGCCAAGAGACTGGATGCCGATCTGGCGATCATCGACAAACGTCGTGAGCGCGCTAACGTGGCCCAGGCCATGAACGTGATCGGTGACGTCAGCGGCAAAAGGGCGATCATTCTGGATGATATGGTCGATACGGCCGGCACCCTCTGCGCCGCAGCTGATATGCTGATCGGAGCGGGCGCCAAAGAAGTATATGCCTGTTGTTCGCACGGAGTTTTGTCCGGCCCGGCAATTGAACGGCTGGAGAATTCCAAGATCAAGCAGCTGGTCGTGACCAATAGTATCCCTTTACGGGGAGCGGCATTGGCTTGTAAAAAGATAAAAGTTCTCTCCATCGGTGCTCTGCTGGGTGAGGCTATAATGCAGATCCACAATGAAGAATCGGTTAGTTCGTTATTCGTTTAAACAACCAGGTCTGCCCGGGAGCAGACTGTATTTATTAAATAAACAAAGATCGAATATTTTCTTATAAATTCAGGAGGCAAGTAGCAATGTTACAGTTAGATTTGAACGCAAATGTGAGAAGCACCCAAGGTAAGGGCGCGGCTCGTGTACTCAGGAGCAACGGTCTGACTCCAGCCGTTCTTTATGGCCCAGGAGTTGAGCCCGTATCTCTGGAGCTTGACACCAAGTCATTCACCAGGTCGCTATTGCAGATCAATCGCCGCAATGCGGTGATCGACCTCGATATTAAAGAGGGGAAAAAGAAAAGCATCCGCCACGTGGTCATTAAGGAACTGCAAACTCATCCGATTAATGACAAACTGATGCATGCCGATTTCTGCGAGATATCTCTTGAAGCTCAAATGGTTCTTGATGTCCCGGTGGAATTGACTGGTGTTTCCAAAGGTGTTGAGGTCGGTGGTATCCTGCAGTTCACCACGACAAAAGTGCAGTTGCGTGGCACGATCCTTGATTTTCCCGATTCTCTGACCCTGGATATTTCAGATCTGGAGATTGAAGATGGTCTCAGCTGTAAAGATCTGGATGTGCCAAAAGAGCTTGAACTTATGGTTGATGAAGACAAACAAGTCGTTTTCATTGCTGATCCGGCCAAGGTCAAGATAATCACCTGGGAAGAGGAAGAAGAAGAGAGACTCGCTACTGAGGCTGCTGAGGCACCAGAGGTTGAAGGTGAGGCTGCTGCAGAGACTGGCGAAGACGCGAAAGAAGCGAAGGAAGAAAAAGCTGCCGAGTAATCTTTGCTTTACATATCGCAGTAAACTAAAACCGGAAGATGAGATTCATTTTCCGGTTTTTAATTTGGTTGGAGCGTGTGATGTTAATGATCGTCGGCCTTGGTAATCCTGGCCCTAAATATTCAGAGACCCGGCATAACGTTGGTTTCATGGTCCTGGATCAACTGGCAGATCAGGCAGGGGTGGCTTTCAAAGACAGTAAGTGGGAGGCCCAACTGGTCAAGACCAGACTTGGCTCGAAGGAGGTCTTGCTCGTAAAACCGATGACTTTTATGAATCTCAGCGGTAAGTCGGTGCGTGGCATTGCCTCTTACTTTCAAATAGAGCATGAGCAGATCGTCGTGATCCATGATGATCTTGATCTTGAGGCCGGCCGCCTCAAGATGGTCTATGATCGCGGTGGTGGCGGTCATAACGGGATCAAATCAATAATAGAGCATCTCGGTACCAGGGAGTTTGTCCGTTTCAGGGTTGGTATAGGTCGACCACCAGAGCGGGTGCCGCCGGCCTCTTTTGTTCTTTCTAAATTTACAGAAACGGAGCTGCTGGAGGTCAAGCAGGTTTTTCCAGATATTGTCAAAGGTCTGGAACTGATAAGTAGTGATAGTGTCTCCGGCGCTATGAACCTTATCAATAGTAAGCGGGGACAATAATTGCACTTAAATCTTGCCTGGTGAATTCTGAGCCCACAAAACAGGGTCTGTTAACGACCAATAAATAGCGCCTTAAACCCCGGTGTTATTGTCTAAGAGCTTAGAGTTTTGAAACTTTTTAACTCAAAAGGCCCTTTTTATGGTATGTTAAGCGCTTGATTTTTGGATTTTCATAAATGTACTGGGAGTTAGCGAGGCTATAAAGTGTTCAAATGTGGAGATATGGCAGTGTATCCTGCCCATGGAGTTGGCAAGATTGAAGCGATAGAGCAGAAGGAGATCGGCGGCTTCGATCAAATGTTCTACGTGATGAAGATAGTTGAGACCGGCATGATTGTAATGATTCCGACTTCCGGTAAAGGCACCGGGCTCAGGAACATCATTCCCTCAAAAGAGGTCAAGAAAGTTTACGACATCCTCAGGCAGAAGGATATCGAGATCTTGCCGCAGCCCTGGAATCAGCGCTATCGTGATTACATGCAGAAGATCAAGACCGGTTCCGTTTATGAGATAGCTTCCGTTCTGCGTGACCTTAATGTTCTGAGCAGTGACAAATCCCTCTCTTTTGGCGAGAGGAAGATGATGGATACGGCCAGAGGCCTGTTGGTTTCAGAGATTGCTATCGCCAACAAGATAAAAGAGCAGAAAGTAGAGGATGATCTGGACCAGATCTTCTCGTAAGTATTATCGTCGTCTTTTACCAAGCCTGCCGGAGAATATCCGGCGGGCTTTTTTTTATTGTTTTTCTGATTGTCGATTTATTGCGGTGAAATAATACTAAGGGTAACATGCAGCTATGGATGCACCGCTGAAGCAAACAGATCTTATTGTCCACAGATTCAAGGCAAGCGCTCTCAGCCGTGGGCAGAGGCTTGACTGCTTCCTGGCCAACGAACTGGCCGGTGAAGGTGTCAGTCGCTCCAGGGTGAAAGACTTGCTGGCTGACGGGCATATCATGGTTAATGGTAAGCCCGTTAAACCTTCCTATCGTCTGAGGTCTGAAGACGAACTGTCGGTTGAGATCCCACCTCCTGTCCGAATCGACCTTGAACCGGAGAAGGTTGATTTTGATATCCTCCACGAAGATGAAGATATTCTGGTTCTATCAAAACCACCCGGACTGGTGGTTCATCCGGCCTGTGGACATAATAAAGGTACTCTGGTGCACGGCCTGTTGTTCCATTGTGATGATTTATCCGGGATCAACGGTGAAGAGCGGCCGGGCATAGTTCATCGCCTGGATATGGACACCTCCGGGGCGATGGTCGTTGCCAAGAATGATCATGCCCATCGCAGCCTGGTCTCGCAGTTCAAAGAAAGAGAGGTTGAGAAAATATACCGGGCCCTGATCTATGGAATACCTGAGCGATCGGAAGGACGTATAACCAAGTCCATCGGTCGCCACCCCACTAATCGCCGGAAGATGGCAGTCCGGGAGAGGCTGGGCCGGGCGGCAGTAACCAATTGGCGTATTCTTGAGGTATTTTCTAATGATATCTGCTACTTGGAAGTAATTCTGGAAACCGGCCGCACCCACCAGATCAGGGTTCATCTGGCCGATTTAGGCTATCCCATTGCCGGTGACCAGCTTTACGGCCGGAAAAACCGCCAGCGCGATCAACAACTGACCATTAGCAGGCAATGCCTGCATTCATATCGGCTTTCCTTTACTCATCCTCGCAGCGGCGCGAAATTGTCTTTTACGGCGCCGATCTGGCCGGATATGCAAAAAACTCTGGATATCCTCCGGGGGGAGTCTGCCCGATGAGCGGCAAAGGTTTGCGTATTGGACTGACCGGTAGTATAGGCACGGGCAAGAGCCGGGTGGCGGAACTTTTCAAGGCCCACGGCGCTCTGGTCATCGATGCCGATAAGATAGGCAGACTTATTCTCGAGCCGGGCAAGAAAGGCTGGCAGGCCTTGCAAGCTGCTTTTGGCGAACGTTTTTTTAAGGCCGACCAGACGGTCAACCGGCAAAAACTGCGCTCTGCTATATTTACGGACCGGACCCTCAGAGAAGAGCTGAATAGCCTCCTGCACCCGCTTATCCGGCAAGAGATAAAGCTGGCCTGTCAGGAGGAGGCGGAGTTGACGGTGGTTGAGATCCCTCTGCTCTATGAAACCGGCTGGCAGGATGATTTCGATCTGGTCGTGGTGGTGGCTGCTGCTGATCAAACCTGTCTGGCCAGAATAATGGCCCGAGACGGGGTGAGTTACTCAGAGGCGGAGCAGGCCTTGGCAGCCCAGATGAGCATCAAAGAAAAAACGGCCCTGGCAGATCATGTTATCGACAATAACGGGGCCTGGTCCGATACGGTCAGGCAGTTTGATGAACTGATCAGCAAGTTGATTCGTCCGAGTTGAAGGTTTACCTTGCCTGTCATTAGACGGGTAGCCTTCAGCTAGCAGTCGCCGCTGTTGCTGCTGCTTCTTTTTATTGAATATCGAGGTCACCAGGAATTTAGAATATCGAAATAGGGTGCTCTTTCAATTAAGGAATCTTCCACCCTTCATCATTCATTATTCCACGGAGTCTACGCGTACCTGGTCG
>CBDVDF010000177.1:0-4708 GCA_965372675.1 uncultured Desulfobacterales bacterium | reverse complement strand
CCAAAGAGATCTTTAAAGTATCCACTCATTTTATGAGGCTCCCATGATAAGAGTCTTCAGCAAGGGCCAGAACTTGATCATCGCACCGGTCAGCAACAGGTTGATCAGCGAGATCGGGATCAGGTATTTCCAGGAAAGGTTAAGCAGGCCCCAGAGGGTGGTCCGCGGATAGGTCCAGCGGATCCACATCACACAGAAGATCAGGAGATATAATTTAGCCAGAAACCACCACCAACCGTCCGGCACAAACCCCACCGGGCTATGCCAGCCACCCAGAAAAAGGATTACCGCCAGGCTATTGCCGATAACGATATTGGCATACTCACCCATAAAGAAAACACCGAAACCCATGCCGGCATACTCGGTGTGAAAGCCGGCGACCAGTTCACTCTCGGCCTCTCCAAGGTCGAATGGGGCCCGATTTGTTTCAGCCAGGGAACAGATGAAGAAGATCAGGAAAGCCACCGGCATCAGGGGGCTGGCGGAGAGCCTGAAAATATACCAGTCCAGCATTGAACCGTCCTGCTGCATGACGATCTCATTCAGATTCATGGTATGGGTGACCATGATCATACTGATCACCGTGATCAGCATCGGGATCTCGTAGGCAACGTTCTGCGAAACAGCCCGGGCCGCAGAAATAACCGCATATTTATTGGCCGATCCCCAACCACCCAGCAGGATCCCCATCACATTCACCGAGGCAAAGGCGAAGATCATCAGGATACCGATATCAATATTACGGGCGACCAGATTCTCACTGAACGGGATGGTGACAAAGGACATGACCGCCGGGACCAAGACCAGTAGCGGCGCAACCTTGAACAGATACGGGTCAACCCCTTTGGGAACCAGCAGCTGTTTGGACATCAGTTTAATGCCGTCGACCAGGGGCTGGATCAAACCGAACGGCCCGACCTCCTTGGGTCCGATCCGCCGCTGGATGTGGGCTGCAACTTTCCGCTCCAGCCAGACCAGATAGGCGGCATTACCGGCCGCAAAGGCAATTAACGCTGTCAGAGCAATAATTACCCGCAGCAGTTCCGAAGGGATCAGCGGCCAGAGGAAATATAGCCCTCCCGCCAGCAGAGGGGTTGCAATAAGCCCGAGACCAATAAAAGGTGCCAATATTCGTCTTGTTTCGGTGTGCAAAAACATTCCTGTCTCCTTACCTGTCTATCTCGGGGATGACCAGATCCAGACTGCCCATCAGAGCCAGAGCGTCGGCCAGAAGCATACCCTGGCAGGCCTCACCATAAAGGCTCAGGTTTGAGAAGGTTGGTGAGCGTAATTTCAACCGATAGGCCTTGTTGGTCCCGTCACTGACGATCCTGACCCCGAAGGTGCCGCGGGGAGTCTCTACAGCGCTGTAATAGTCACCGGGCTCCGGCTTAATGATCTTTTTCACCTTCTCGGGCATGATCGGTCCTTCCGGCAGTTTATCAAGGGCCTGTTCGATGATCCGCAGACTCTGCTCCATCTCGTCCATCCGGACCATGTAGCGGGCCATCGAATCGCATTCGCTATAGACCGGAATATCGAAATCAAATTCCGGGTAGACGGAATAGGGCTCATTTTTACGGACATCGTACTGAACCCCGGAGCCGCGCAGGACCGGACCGGTAGCCCCGTAACGCCGGCACATCTCAGCGGAGATCATCCCGACGTCCTTCAACCGTTTGATCAGGATGATATTGTTGGTGACCAGATTGTGATAGTCGGGCATTCTTTTCCGTAAGCGCTTGATGAAAGCCCGGGAGCCGGTGATGAAATCATCGTCTATATCATTATATAAGCCGCCGAATCTGAAATAACAGAAGGTCAGGCGGGCGCCGGTAACCGATTCAAGCAGATCAAGGATCTGCTCCCGATCATCAAAAGCATAGAGCAGCGGCGTAAAACCGCCGAGATCAAGAACAAAGGCCCCGAACCAGAGAAGGTGACTGGCGATACGGTTCAGTTCGACGGTAATAACCCGGATGTACTCGGCCCGTTCCGGCACCTCGATGCCAGCCGCCTGTTCAACTACCTTCACATAACCGTGGTTATAGGATAGAGCTGCAACATAATCGAGCCGAGCCGTATTGGGCATGAACTGGGCCCAGGTCCGGTTCTCGCCCATTTTCTCATGCATCCGGTGGATATAACCGAGCACCGGCTCGGCATGGACGATATATTCGCCGTCCATGGTAAGCTTGACCCGTAACACCCCATGGGTGGCAGGATGCTGGGGACCCAGGTTAAGAACAAAGGTTTCCTGATTCTGACTACGTGCTAGATCGCTCATGCCTCAAAGTCCTTGAGAAGTGGATGGAAATCAGCATCTTCAGGTAACAGTAAAGGAGAAAGGTCAGGGTGACCGGTGAAGACGATCCCGAAAAAGTCATGGGTCTCTCGCTCATGCCAGTTGGCGCCGGGAGAAACAGTTGAGATGGTTGGAACTTCCGGGGCATTGCGGTCCAGGCGACATCGCACCACGATCCGGCATAGCTCGCCATCGGTGCGGTTGTAATCGTAAACAACCTCCAGCTTATCGCCAGCCTCTTGCGCCGGCTCAGTCTCGGCGTCGGCCTCGGCTTCTGCCTCTGGCTCCGCATCACTCTTTGCCTTGTTGCCGACCGGAGTCTTACCCAGCCAGTCAACTCCGGTGATCGATTCCAAGAAAAACCCGCGCCGATCCAGAACCTCGGCGGCAGCGACTACCTGCTCCGGTCCGACCTCAACGTCAAGGTGATAGCCCTTGACACTGTAGTCGGTTTCAATAATGGCCAGGGGGTCAATCGTCTTAAGATCTTTTATCTCGGCAATCATCTCAAACGGCCTCCACCCTCGGCCACCGGCGATAACCGGAAACCTTTTCTTCAATCTCGAGAATTCCTTCGATCAGGGCCTCCGGTCTCGGCGGGCAGCCAGGAATATATATATCGACCGGAAAAAGTTTATCCGCGCCCTCGATGATGCCGTATTGACCTTCATAGGCAAAGGGACCGCCGGAGATCGCACAGTTGCCCATGGCAATAACCCATTTCGGCTCCGGCATCTGATCGTAAAGGGTCTGGACGGCCGTTGCCATCTTCTTGCTGATGGTGCCGGCAACGATCATCACGTCACACTGCCGCGGTGAAGGCCTGAAGACCTCGGCCCCAAAACGGGCCAGATCAAAGCGGGCCGCCCCGGCTGCCATCATTTCAATGGCGCAGCAGGCCAGCCCGAAGGTCATTGGCCACAAGGAATTTGCCCGGCCGAGGGCCAACAGTTTGTCTAGCTGAGCAAACTGTACTATTGCTGGCTGTAGATTTTCCTTCCCCACTTGAACACTCCCTTTTTCCACGCATAGATCACGGCAAGCGACAGGATGCCGACAAAAATAACCAGTTCGACAAAGTCACGAATTATATAGCCGTCGTTATAGGCCATAGCTACAGGGAACAGAAACAGGACATCAACATCAAAGGCCAGGAACATCAAGGCATATAGATAGTAAACAATACCGAAGCGGATCCAGGCCCCGCCGATCGGCTCCATACCGCACTCAATGAGCTGGTCTGTTTTGCCTATGGTATTTCTGGTACTACGGGGGGCAAGCAGGAAAGAGACGATGAAAGGACCAATAGCGAAAGCGAGACCACCGAGGAAAAAGGCAGCCACATAGAGAAGATCGGTTAAAGCTTGTTGTCCCACGATGACGCCTCCCTAAACAGGTGAAGAACAGATCGATCTGTCTTGCATGAGCTAATCGTGAAAACCCGGCAAACTTGCCGGGGTTTCAGGCGCGTCCGGACCCTTAAAGTCCACACCGCACCGGAAGGTAATTGTTGTTTTTTGTATCCCACCGCCCCGGCCTTGTCAAGCAAAATACTGAGGCGCCGTTCAGTTTATCAAGCCGCGCCCGGAGTGGCAAAACGACACATTGTGGCACTCTGCACCCGTCCCTATTCTTGCCTAAGTCCAGCAAGCAGGCGACTATGGATATTATCAAAGCCGCCATTGGAAAGGACCGCGATCACATCTCCGGCCGAGGTGTTCTTCAATAAAAAATCGATTATTTCTTCGGTGCTTGAAAAATAGCAGGAATTTCTCCCTCTTTCAGACAGGGCGGCAACAAGTTCGGCCGAGGAAAATCTTTCCTCCTCAGCAAGACCGGCCAAAACTTCCGGCTCCCTGACCACCACCAGATCGGCACTGTCAAAACACTCCGCATAGACGTCCTGAAAGATCCGGCGACGGCTGGAGTTGGTCCTCGGTTCAAAAACAGCGATCAATCGCCGACCCCGGTAAGCTTCACGAAGGGCAGCCAGGGTTTCCCGGACCGCCGTGGGATGATGGGCAAAATCATCGATCACCGTCACTCCACGCTCCACCCCGCGAACTTCCTGGCGTCTTTTGACCCCACCAAAAGCCTTGAGCCCGGCCCGGATCGTTGCCGCTGCAACGCCAAGTTTTTCGAGGACCGCGATCACAGCCAGGCTGTTTAAGGCATTATGGCGTCCCGGCAAAGTATTCTCGAATTCCCCGAAAAGCAGCCCATCCTTAAGTGCTTTAAAGCAAGTAACTGCTTCCTCCACCTTCACTCCGGCCAACTGCCATTCACAGCCCTGCCCCTGGCCATAACCAATGACCTGACATCTCGCCCCGGCGACTATTTCCCTGACCACTGGATCGTCAAGGTGGGCGACCAGGCACCCATCCTCCGGCATGATCCCGACCA
>CBDVDF010000176.1:0-4712 GCA_965372675.1 uncultured Desulfobacterales bacterium | reverse complement strand
GAGATGGCAGATGAAATAATTACCGCAAACGAGGCATCGACTAAGCAAAAACAGCAGAACTGACTAACCGAATATCGGCTAGTCAGTTCTTTTCAAGTGGTGCCTAGGGCGAGAATCGAACTCGCACGGGCATGCGCCCGAGGGATTTTAAGTCCCTTGCGTCTACCAGTTCCGCCACCCAGGCAATCTCTTATTCTGTCTTTAAAACAGTGGTTTTATATCACCCTGCAATTCAAAAAGCAACTGCCGATTTTTTATGAACGGGAAGTATCTTCGCCCTTTGCCTTTGATCTCTTCAACCCGACTGCCAGACCTGAAACAAACAACCTGGCCACCCGAAAGGAAAGCATAGCAACCCCGGCTGTACCTCCGATGATGATCAGTCTGTGAAGAATGCCAGGGCTACCCGTTTTTGTCTTATTCATCAATCAGTCCTTTATTTATCTCGACCGGGTCCTGGTGAATAATGATATCGGCATCGGGTACCGCCGCCCGGATCTCCGCCTCCACTTCCTTGGCAACCCGATGCGATTCTTGCAGCAGCATATTGCCGAGCATTTCCAGATGAAGCTGGACTATCCTGGTCTGTCCGGAGCGGCGGGTCCGGATGTCATGGATCCCGACCACCTCTTTATGTCCCATGGCGATCCGGGATATCTCCTCCTCCGTTTCAGACGACAGATGACGGTCCATCAATAGTTGCGCCGAATCGTAAGCGATCTGCCAGGCGTTATAGAGAACGATCAGCGCAATAATGATAGCGATCCAGGGATCCAGAGCGGGCCAACCATATCGGGCCAACAGCAAGGCCGCTACCGTCCCCAGGTTGGTGAACAGATCGGCGGAGTAATGCAGAGAATCAGCCTTGATCGCCATACTGCCGGTCCGCCTGACCACCATGCTCTGAAATGCGACCAGGCAAGCAGTAACGACCACTGCAAAGATCATGATGCCTACACCCAGAGTTGTAGACTGCAGGGACTGAGGATCAGCAAAGCGTTTAAAGGCCTGGGCAATAACGAAGATAGCCGAACAGGCAATAAAAATAGCCTGCCCAAGCCCGGCCAGGGACTCGGCCTTACCATGCCCGAACGGATGTTCCCGGTCGGCTGACTTTAACGAATAACGAATGGCCAGCATATTGATCAGCGAAGCAGCGACATCAAGTAAAGAATCGACCAGCGAGGCCAGGACACTTAGTGAACCGGTAAAGAGCCAGACCCAGGTCTTGACCCCGACCAGGAGCAAGGCAACCAGTACCGAGGCCACCGAAGCAATCCTGATCAGTAAAATATTTTTGCTACTGCTCTCATTGTCAACGATCATCGGTAGATCCGGCCCATGATTCTGATTTTTTATTTTTTCTCAGCAAAACAGAGAACCCGATAGGTCTTTACCTGCAGATCCCCACTCCGCCATTGATCTGGCCCCACCCCTGCCTTTTGACAAAGATGGGAAAGGAAACTGGCGCAATCTGGCAGCTGTTTCCAGACTTGGGGGAGAAAGGTGGCCCCCTCCCCGTCCTTGCTGATTATGACCCCATCCAATCCGGGATGCAACTTAGCTAACAGCTCATCGGCACCAGTATACTCGAGGGGTTCAGGCTCGGTAAGAATGCTCACTTCCAGATCAATGAGAGAAAATTCCTGCTTGGTGACCGGAGGGAAACGATAGTCTTTAAATGCCGCATTTATGGCATTATCTATTATTCCTTCAACGATAGAAACCGAAGAGGACAGACTGCCGATACAGCCCCGCAGCTGCCCCTCCTTGTGGAGGGTCACAAATACTCCGTGATTCTGTCGAAAAACAGCTTCTTCAAGCTGACTCCCCAGCTCGGGCTTACCGGCCTCAAGAGGATCATCGAGTTGACTGACGATGGTCCTCCTGGCAAGCCTCACTAAAAGCTGGCCCTGCTCTTCTGTTATCTGTAGATCATTTTTTCCAGGCATCAATCTTGTTCATGAGGATTATCAGCAAAATAATGCTACTTTAAAAGTAGTATGATCATTGTACCGGAGAATAGTTATGAAAAAAGCAATAATCTTAATCAGCCTTTTGTTGATTTCCGCAACTCCATGCCTGGCCGCAGAAATCGACCGGGGCAAATTATTGTTCAACGACCCCGACCTCGGCAATGGCAGCAACGGGAAAACCTGCAACACCTGCCATGCAGGCGGCCTCGACCTCGCAATAGATGTTATTCACAAAGTAAATTTCGAGATCATGGGGGTCGAGGTAAAGAACATCAGCGAGGCAGTTAATTTCTGTATCCAGGTCACCCTGCGTGGAGAGGGACTTGATCTCCAGAGAGAGGAGATGGATGACCTCTTGTCCTATATGGAGTCTATTGCCAAAAAAGGCGGCGGCAAGAAGTTCGACCCCTGAGACCGATAAGCAGGCAACAGGAAGCAGGTATGACGGAATAATGAACCCAAAAAAAGCCCCCGGCTTAGCAAAAGCCGGGGGCTGAAAAAACAGTGTTTCTATTGTGGCTCAGATCAACCACACCCTCCGGAGCCGCAACTACCGCTGCTGCAACCACCGCCGGCAGCGGCAATCGGGATCTTCGAAGTAATCTGGAATCCTGATCTCATGCCACTCTCCGTAAAATCGACCTTGATATCTCCGCATGACTCCATGAGCTCATTATCAACCAGAAATTTCAGGCCGCCTTCTTCCAATGTCGCATCGTTTTCTTTTGGCTCATCCAGAGCCAATCCCAGTGAAGGGCCGCTTCAGCCGCCCTGCATTAAAGCCACACGAAGGGCAGAATCAACACTGTTCTCCTTCATGTAAGACTTCAGGTTAGTAATTGCCAGTTCTGTAACTTCCAGCATCCCAAATCCTCCATCAAATATTTATTAGCAAAACCCTTATAGGCTCGATCAATAATTTCAAGAACGATCTCTGGCCTGCCAAGACGAAAACAAACCAAACAATATCTGTTCCCATTAACTTCGTTATTATATCATATAAGAATCCTCTTTAAAACTGTCAATGAATAGGCTTAAGAAAATATTTAAATAGCCTGGCATTCAAAATCCGCTTTTTTTGTTAATCTTCCGGAGAGTTTTCTGCTATTTTGGTTATATAGAGGATCTTAACCATATCCAGATGACCTTTTTTGAGGAACATCCATGAAGAAAATAGTGATTTCTACCGGCGGCGGCGATGCCCCCGGACTTAACGCCGTGATCTATGCGGTGGTAAAGGCATCTCTGTCCCGGGACTGGGAAGTTTACGGCAGCCGCAGCGGTTATCTGGGCCTGCTTGACACCGAGGAACTGATCAGACTGACCCACGAAAAAGTGGAGGACATAACTTCGACCGGAGGAACCATCCTCGGTTCTACCAATAAGGGTAATCCCTTTGCGATGCCGGTAGAGAACCTCGCCGGCGAGATCCAGATCCGTGACGTTTCCGACCGGGTAATGAAGAATTTCACCAGAATGGGTTTCTCATGCCATATCGCGGTTGGCGGGGACGGCAGCCTCGAAATCGCCCACCGATTTGCCACCGAAAAGGGCATGCCGGTGATCGGCGTGCCAAAGACCATCGACAACGACCTTGAAGCCACCCAGATGACCTTCGGTTTTGACACCGCCGTTTCGACCGCCACCGAGGCCATCGACAAGCTCCATTCTACCGCCAAATCCCATGACCGGGTAATGGTGGTGGAGGTCATGGGCCGGGACTCCGGCTGGATCGCCCTCAACTCCGGAATATCCGGCGGCGCCGACATTATTCTGCTCCCCGAGATTCCCTTCAACATTGAGACTATCTGCCGGAAGATCACCGAGAACGAACTGCACGGTAAGCATTATGCCATTATCGTGGTCGCGGAGGGGGCTTGCACCAGGATGGGCAGCGCCATCCAGCAGGCTAAAGACAAATGTGAACCGGGCCGCCATGAAGTCCTGCTCGGCGGTGTTGGTGAGAAAGTAGCTGAAGATATCAGGCGATGTGCCGGCAAAGATACCAGGACAATAGTCCTCGGCCACCTGCAAAGGGGTGGCTCACCCACCACCTTCGACCGCCTCCTGGCCCTGCGTTTCGGCGCAGCGGCAGTCCGGATGGCGGAGGACGAGAAATTCGACCAGATGGTCTCCCTGGTCAACGGCGAAATGGAAGCCGTGCCACTTGCGGAGGCAATCAAACAGAAAAAGAAGGTCCGGCTTGACAGCGACAAGGTCATGACTGCCAGGGAGATCGGAATCTGCCTCGGAGACGAATATTGATAACAATTATCAGTTTTTTGATGAATTATCTTTGCAAAAGAGTTAAAATACTGCTGCTAGATTAAAAAAACAGCTGGTGAACCAGCGGGATGGTTTTTTATTATGGATATGAACATCGGTAGCAAAAAGCTGCGCAAGACCAATCAACGGAAGGTAATTCTGGAGGAGCTCTGCAAAGTTTACTCTCATCCCACTGCCAGTGATGTCTACGAGATGGTCCGCAAAAAACTTCCAAAAGTAAGTCTCGGCACCGTTTACCGCAATCTGGAACTACTCAGCAGCTGCGGCACCATCCAGAAACTGGACTTTGGCGAACCCCATAAAAGGTTCGACGGCAACCCCGCTCCCCATTACCATATAATCTGCACCGACTGCGGCCGGGTCGATGATGTCAAGATGCCATTGAAACCGACCCTAGAGAAAGAAGCGGCTGAGGCCAGCGGTTACAAGATCAACGGCCATCATGTTTCT
>CBDVDF010000175.1:0-4730 GCA_965372675.1 uncultured Desulfobacterales bacterium | reverse complement strand
CTGGCCAATCTGAATGAAACCCTTAGCAGCATGAAGGGCCATTGGCAGCTGGAAAAAGATAACATCCAGAAGATCAGACAGATCAAAGCCGATATAGAGGAAGCGAGGGTTGATGAACAGCAGGCATTGCGGGCCGGAGATCTGAGCCGGGCCGGCCAGCTGACCCATGGCCGGATACCGGACCTTGAGAAGGCCCTTGGTGATGAGAGCGCCAGATTGGACGAGGTTCAGCAGGACCGCAGGATGCTCAAGGAGGAGGTCAGTGAAGAGGATATCGCCGGAGTTGTTGCCAAATGGACCGGTATCCCGGTTGACAATCTTCTGGCCGGCGAAAGGGACAAACTGCTCCATGCCGAAGAGGAACTGGGCCGCAGGGTCATTGGCCAGAAAGAGGCGATAACGGCGATAGCCAATGCGGTCAGGCGCTCGCGGGCAGGTCTGCAGGACCCGGATCGGCCATTGGGCTCATTTATTTTTCTCGGGCCCACCGGGGTTGGCAAGACCGAATTGGCCAGGACTCTGGCAATGTTTCTTTTTAACAGCCAGAGTGCCATGGTCCGGATCGATATGTCTGAGTTCATGGAGAAACATTCGGTGGCGCGGCTGATTGGAGCGCCTCCGGGTTATGTCGGCTACGATGAGGGTGGATATCTGACCGAGGCGGTGCGTCGGCGGCCATATTCGGTCGTTCTTTTCGATGAGATCGAAAAAGCTCACCCCGATGTCTTTAATGTCCTCTTGCAGATCCTTGATGACGGTCGGCTGACCGATGGTCAGGGTCGAACGGTCAGTTTTAAGAACACTATCCTGATCATGACCTCGAATCTCGGCAGCCAGATGATCATGGAGCTTGGCGAAGATAAGCGTCAAGAGGCGGCCCGGCAGGTCGAGCAGATCCTCCATAAACATTTTAAGCCGGAGTTCCTGAACCGGATCGACGAGACCATTATTTTCCATGGTCTGTCCAGAGAGGATCTCAGCAAGATCGTCGATATTCAACTCTCCCTGCTCAAGAAGAGGTTGGCGGAACAGAAGCTTGTCATAGAGCTTACCGATGCTGCTCGTGACTTTATAGTAGAGGTCGGCTATGATCCCGCTTTCGGAGCCAGACCGCTGAAAAGGGCGATCCAGAGATATATTCAGGACCGCCTCGCCTTATTGCTGCTTGAAGGTGATTTAGGTGATGGCGACCGGATCCTGGTCGACCGTGGCGATGGCGAGCTTACTTTCTCCAAGGAGTGATCCGGCGAACTACTGCTGTTCAGGTGTTCCGAAGCCGCTATGTCCCCCTCAGGTAAGCACCCATAAAGGGCACTCTTTTCAGTACCCCCTCGGAGTCTATCGCTTACCTGAGGGGTATAAACTTCGACTCCGAGCGGGGATTGAACAGAATCCCGGCTGGAATTTTTTTGCGAGAATATAAATGTTCAAAACACTGAAGGGTTTCTTCTATGGAAGAAAGACCGAGAGCCCGGTTCCTGTAATGAAAATAGATGAGTTGCCGGAACTGGCCGCCGGTCGGGCGGAGAATTTTTTTTCTGCCCATCGGCTTAATTGTTCAGAGGCGACCCTCCTGGTTGTCAACCATGGTTTAGGCGGTGGTCTATCGATCGAACAGGTTCTGGCCCTCGGCAGTGGTTTTGGGGGTGGGATAGGTGGCAGCGGTTGCACCTGCGGTGCTCTTTCCGGCGGGGTCATGGCTTTGGGTCTCTTCCTGGGACCTGGTTGCAGCGGAGGCCTTGGCAAAAGAGAGTTCAGAAAAATGGTCGGTAGCTATCATGATCGCTTCCGGGAAGAATTCGGTTCGGCCTGCTGCCGTGAGCTGATCTCTGATTTCCGGAAAGACCGCCGGGGTCGCGCCACTTTCTGCGAAGGACTGACCGGTCGCTGCACCGGAGAAGCTGTCCGCCTGATCCTCGAGGGGCGGCCGGAACTGGCAGCCTCAGTCGACCGGGATTTCCTGTCGGGGCGCGAGTCAAGGACCTTGGTAATGCTGGAAAAAATATTGCCGGCTTGGCTGGGGAAAACTCTCGATTGAGAGGTTTTTGACTGCTATCTATTTGATAATTAAGCAAAAAAATCATAAAAAATATAAAAAAAGCGTTGAATAAATAATTTTTTTAGTGAAATAAGTAAGTTAGCAATATTTGTTGGCTAAACAGAGTCAGCAGCATTTTAAATGAAGCAGGTCTTTGCGCATGGCACAATACGAAGAAGAAGTCACGAAGGTATACGTCAACCAGGATGGGGTTGCGGTCATTAAATGCCCGGCCTGTGAATTGGTTAAGACCACCAAGGTTATGAACTTCAAGGGCTCCAGGCATGTCCTCAATGTTAAATGTACCTGTAAGAATGTCTTCCTGGTTAACCTCGAGTTTCGCAAGGCCTGGCGTAAAGAGATGAAATTGCCCGGAGATTACACCCTTTTGCCCGAGAAGATCCATCGGGGTCGGATGATGGTTGTCAATGTCTCAAAGACAGGCATCGGGTTGCAGGTCATCGGAGCCCACCGGCTGCAGGCGGGGGAGAAAATACAGGTCAGTTTCATCCTCGACGACAACCATGGTTCGACGATCGACAAGAAGGCCGTTATCCGGCTGGTTAAAGGGAGTTACGTCGGTTGCGAATTTTTGGAAGCCACTTCTCATGATCGCGCTTTAGGCTTCTATCTTATGGTCTGAGTTATCTTTCTTCTATCTTCCTGCTCTGTTCCTGGTGTAGATGGTATTCAGGAGACAGGAGGAAACCATCAAAAACTATCCCATCCTGAATTATGACCACCTGCTCATGCCCGCCCGGGAGTTCTGGGGAAGGGGATGACGTCCCTGATGTTGCTCATGCCGGTGACGAACTGGACAAATCTCTCGAATCCCATGCCGAAACCGGCATGGGGGGCAGATCCGTAACGGCGTAGGTCCAGGTACCAGCTGTATTTCTCCAGGTCAATATTGTTTGCCGCCATGGTTTTTTTAAGAATCTCATAACGCTCTTCCCGCTGGCTGCCGCCGACCATTTCCCCGATCACCGGGAATAGTACATCCATGGCGGCAACGGTTTTGCCGTCGTCATTGCGGCGCATGTAGAATGGTTTGATCCCGGCCGGATAATCGCTGACCACGACCGGTTGCCGGAAGATCTCCTCAGTCAGGAACCTTTCATGCTCGGACTGCAGGTCGGCACCCCAGTTGACCGGGTATTCGAAACTCCGGTCTGCCCCTTCAAGCAGCTGCACAGCCTCGGTATAAGATATTCTGGCGAACGGTTGAGCGATAACGGTTTCAAGCCTGGTCAAGAGCTCCTTGTCGATGAATTTAGTGAACAGTTCCAGGTCTTCCCGGCAATTCTCGATAACATGGCCGACCAAGAAGCGGAGAAACTCTTCGGCCAGGTCGATGTCCTCTGCCAGGTTACAGAAGGCCTGCTCCGGTTCGATCATCCAGAATTCAGCCAGGTGACGGCTGGTATTCGAGTTCTCGGCCCTGAAAGTCGGGCCGAAAGTATAAACCCTGCCCAGTGCCAGAGCGTACGCTTCGGCTTCAAGTTGACCGCTGACGGTTAGAGCGGCCTGCTGCCCGAAGAAATCGCTGCTGTAAGGCGCCTGGTCACTCTGCTGACCCGGCGCAAGGGTAGTTACCGTGAACATTTCACCTGCTCCTTCGCAGTCACTGGTGGTTATCACCGGGGTATGGACCTGGAAGAAGCCCCGTTCCTGGAAAAAGTTGTGGACCGCCAGCGCCAGATTGCTGCGGATCCGCATTATGGCGCCTATGCTGTTGGTTCTAGGGCGTAAGTGGTTTATATCCCTGAGGAATTCAAAGGAATGTCGTTTTTTCTGTAAGGGGTAACTGTCGGCCGGAGCCCAGCCGTAAACCTCTAGCTGATCGGCCTGTAGTTCGACGGTCTGGCCCTTGGCCGGTGAGTCCGCCAGAATCCCGGTGAAAGAAACAGCGCAGCCGGTGCTCAATTTACGAACGAGCATCTCAAAATCAGCCATGCTATCAGTGGCTACCACCTGCAGGTTCTTCAGGCAGGAACCATCGTTGATCTCGATGAACGAGAGGTCTTTGGCGTCCCGCCTGGTCCGGACCCAGCCTTTAACCTCAAGCCTGGAGTCTATCGGTGGGTTCTTCAGGATGTTTTTGATCTGCATTATTTGTGTTCCTGTTTTTTAACCTGGACGGCAGTTGTCTGATATTGGTCTTGCCCCACCGCTTTAATAGCGGTATTTTTACAATAGGCAGTTTAATGTTATTTGCCTCTTTGCCTCAATACCTTTTTAACTAAATGAGGAGCAACGATGGAAGAACTGGCACATTTGCGGCCGGAGGATTGCGCTTTGCTGGTGGTTGATATCCAGGAAAAACTGATGCCGGTGATCAGCGACTGCGAAGGAGTGGTCAGAAACTCGACTTTACTTATGAAGGCGGCCAGAGTAATGGAGATGCCGATCCTGGCCACTACCCAGTACGCGGCGCGGATCGGTGATCTTTTGCCGGAGGTTATTGCTGATCTCGATGGGGTGAATCCCCTCGATAAAATTGAATTCGACTGTTTCGCCAACCAGCAGATCAGTAGTAAGGTCGGCGAACTACCGAAAGAGATCAATACCCTGATCATCTGTGGGGTCGAGACCCACATCTGTATCTACCAGACCGTCCTGGGTGCCCTGAAGGCCGGCTACAGGGTCGGGGTCCCTGCCGATGCTGTTTCGTCGAGGGCGGTGCTTAACC
>CBDVDF010000174.1:0-4735 GCA_965372675.1 uncultured Desulfobacterales bacterium | reverse complement strand
CAACACCCCCTGGATAATACCGCAGATGCCGTTGCCTATCAGTACTGCCCCGGCGATCTCCTTGAATTTTTTGATCAGCTGCTGTTCCTGGTCATCCGGCAGGGGGGAAACCTGCAAGATGAAATTGATCAGTTTTTCGTTGTCGATCAACAGGAAGAAGATGGTGATGATCATCAGGGAAAAGTTAAAAATGATCAGCATGACGTTGGCGGCCCAGGCCTTGGCCTGAGTAAAAAGGAAGAGGCCGGTTTTGCCGGAAAAGTCGGTCAGGGATGCAGCCAGCTTCTCCGGGTCGAGAACTATGCCGTAGTCGGCGAGGATCTCCTGGCCCCGTTGCATCATGTTGCTTTCAAAAAGGAGGTTTTGCAGCATCTGGTTTATATCGGTGCCCTTGCTGAGATGGTATAGGTTAAGGGCCTCAGAGGAAAGGGCCCCGACAAAGAACATCAGTGGCAGAAAGACCAGAAAGACCACGAAAGTACAGGTCACCAGCGAGGAAAAGGCCGGGGAAAAGCGGCGGGTCAGCAATATATAGATTGGCTGGAAGATGCCGGCCAGCAGAAATGACAGAACCAGAATGGACAGGAACGGCCAGAGCAGACGGCCTACCAGCAGGGTTGAAAGTAAAAAAAGCAGCAGGAAATATTGCAGGACCATTCTGGATGGTTTCTGTGGGGTCATCGTTTCTCGCGGGTGAAGGGATAGGGCTTTTCAGTCTCTATTGATCATAAAAAATTTATCATTCCAAATGAACCATTAATTCGCTATATTGTCATTGTTTTTCAGCCATCCATCGTTCCGGGAAACCGGTGTTGTTACAGGAGCAGGGTTATGAGCGTCAAGATTGAAAAGATCGCCGCAAGCGAACTTAAGGCCAAACCGGACCAGAATAAGCTCGGTTTTGGAGCCCATTTCACTGATTATATGCTGGTCATGTCTTACCGTGAAGGAGATGGATGGCAGGAGCCGGTGATCAGAAAGTACGGAAATTTCTCTCTCGACCCGGCGGCGATGTCTCTTCATTACGGGCAGGCGATCTTCGAAGGGCTGAAGGCTTATCGAGGTAAGGATGACCGGATCTATCTCTTCAGGCCGGAGGATAATCTGCGGCGACTGAATGACTCTGCGACCAGGATGTGTATGCCGGATATCCCGGTCGGCGAGGTTTTCGAAGCACTGAAAAAGTTATTGGCCCTTGAGCGGGACTGGGTCCCCGGCACTCCCGGCGCCACCCTCTATATCCGGCCGACCATGATCGCCACCGAAGCGGCTCTGGGGGTCAGGCCTTCGCGGGAGTATCTGTTCTTCATCATCCTCAGTCCGGTCGGGGCTTATTATGCGGAAGGTTTCAACCCGGTCAAGATCTATGTTACCGACGATTATGTCCGGGCGGTCCGGGGCGGGGTCGGCAATGTTAAAACAGCCGGCAACTATGCGGCCAGCATCATGGCGGCCCTTGAGGCCCAGGGCAAGGGTTATACCCAGGTCCTCTGGCTGGATGCGATCGAACGCAAGTATGTCGAAGAGATCGGTACCTCGAATATCTTTTTCATGATCAACAACGAATTGATCACCCCGGCCCTGTCCGGCAGCATTTTGCCGGGTATTACCCGTGATTCGGTGATCAAGCTGGCCAGGCAGTGGAGGATCAAGGTCACCGAGAGGGAGATATCCATCGATGAGGTTATCGCGGCCCTTGAAGACGGCACCCTGCAGGAGGTGTTTGCCAGTGGTACGGCAGCAGTGATCTCGCCGGTCGGCGCCTTGAACTATAAAGGTAAGGAGTTCGCGATCAACGGTGAAAAGACCGGTCAACTGGCCCAGCGTCTCTTTGATGAACTGCAGGGGATCCAGTTTGGCGAAGGAGAGGACCCCTTCGGCTGGCGGCTTGCCATCGATTAAGAGAACTGCGAGCAGTCTGAAAAAAAAATTCAGGCTGCCTTGATTTTTGCAATACCAGTCACTATAGTCTCGCTCATCCTGATAAAGGTTGCTTTTTTTACATCCTGTAAACGCCACTCGTGGGTTTTACGGGGTTTGTTTTTTTGGGTGGTAAGGAATATCGGCAGAAATAGTTCTGTGAAAACAGGATAAAATCTTAGAAATCGAACTTACTATAAAGGTAAACGTTAGGAGGCATAAAATGAAGATTCGTCCACTGAATGACCGGGTGCTGGTCAAAAGGCTTGATGAAGAAGTAATGACCAAAGGCGGGATCATTATCCCGGACAGTGCCCAGGAGAAACCGGCCGAAGGCGAGATCGTTGCGGTTGGTCCCGGCAAAATGGATGACAAGGGCAAGAGAGTTGCCGTTGGAGTTAAAGCCGGTGAAAAAGTGCTGTTCAGTAAATACGGCGGTACCGAAATAAAGATCGAAGGTGAAGATTATCTCATCATGCGCGAAGACGATATCCTCGGGGTGGTCGAGTAATAACCCCGGTCAGCTGAAATTATCAATTACAAAATTCAGTAAAGAATTAATCAATTAAGGAGAAGAACAGTCATGGCTGGTAAAGAAATCAAATACGGTGTTAAAGCCCGGGAGTCTATCCTGAAAGGTGTCAACACCTTGGCCAATGCCGTTAAAGTTACCCTCGGTCCCAAGGGCCGTAATGTCCTGCTTGACAGGTCTTTTGGCGCCCCTACCATCACCAAGGACGGGGTCAGTGTTGCCAAGGAGATCGAGCTTGCCGATAAATTCGAGAATATGGGCGCCCAGATGGTCAAGGAAGTTGCTTCCAAGACCAGTGATGTTGCCGGTGACGGTACCACTACCGCTACCATTCTGGCCCAGGCCATTTTTACCGAAGGTTCCAAGCTGGTTGCAGCCGGTAACAATCCGATGGACATCAAACGTGGCATCGACAAAAGCGTTACAGCCGTAGTTGCCGAGCTGGCCAAGGTAGCCAAACCGACCAAAGAGCAGAAAGAGATCGCTCAGGTCGGGACCATCTCCGCCAATAACGATCCTACCATCGGCAACATTATTGCCGAGGCGATGGACAAGGTCGGCAAGGAAGGGGTCATTACCGTTGAGGAAGCCAAGAGCATGGAGACCTCCCTTGACGTTGTTGAGGGCATGCAGTTCGATCGCGGTTACCTCTCGCCCTATTTCGTCACCGATGCCGACAAGATGGAAGTAAATATCGAAGAGCCCTACATCCTGATCAACGAGAAGAAGATCAGCAACATGAAGGACATGCTGCCGATCCTCGAGCAGATCGCCAAGATGGGCCGGCCGCTGCTGATCATCGCCGAAGATGTCGATGGTGAGGCCCTGGCCACTCTGGTTGTCAACAAACTGCGTGGCACCCTTAATGTTTCCGCCGTCAAGGCCCCCGGCTTTGGCGATCGCCGCAAGGAGATGCTGGAGGACATTGCAGTCCTGACCGGTGGCCAGGTCGTCACCGAGGACCTCGGCATCAAGCTGGAGAATATCACCCTTGATGATCTTGGCACCGCCAAACGAGTGGTTATCGATAAAGATACCACCACTATCGTTGATGGCGCCGGCGACAAGAGCAAACTGGCTTCCCGGGTCAAGCAGATCAGGACCCAGGCCGATGATTCCTCTTCCGATTATGATCGCGAGAAGCTCCAGGAGCGTCTGGCCAAGCTGATCGGTGGAGTCGCGGTGATCAATGTCGGTGCTGCCACCGAGATCGAGATGAAAGAGAAGAAAGCCCGGGTTGAAGATGCCCTTAACGCCACCCGTGCCGCGGTTGAAGAAGGTGTTGTTCCCGGTGGCGGGGTTGCCTATCTGCGTTGCCTGAAAGCCCTGGATGCCCTGAATCTTGAAGGGGAAGAGGAGCTTGGCAAACGCATTATGATCCGTGCTCTCGAAGAGCCGGTTCGTCAGATCGCCAACAATGCCGGTCGGGAAGGCTCGGTGATCGTTGACCATGTCAAGACCCTCAAGGGTGCCAATGGTTTCAACGCCCAGACCGAAGAGTATGAAGACCTGATCAAGGCCGGGGTTATCGATCCCGCCAAGGTAACCCGCATTGCTCTGCAGAATGCGGCCAGTGTTTCCGGTCTGCTTCTGACCACCGAGTGCGTAATCGCTGACGAGCCTGAAGAAGGTGGCGGTGCTGGTGCTGCAATGCCTCCGATGGGTGGCATGGGTGGTATGGGCGGCATGGGCGGCATGATGTAAAGCCGACCTTGGCAGCTTGCTGGCTTAGCGAGACTTATGCCCTTTTTGGGTGTAAAGCCGACCTTGGCAACTTGTTGCCTTAGGGAGACTTATGCCAGCGTTTGAGGTGTAAAGCCGACCTTGCCAGCTTGGTGGCTTAGCGAGACTTATGCCCTTTTTGGGTGTAAAGCCGACCTTGGCAGCTTGCTGGCTTAGCGAGACTTATGCCCTTGGGGTGTAATAAAAGCCCCTCGGTTTTACCTGTATACTGAAAAGGGCCTTTGCAAAAAGGCCCTTTTTTTATTGACAATAGCGGTAAAATTTGACATATAGACACCTTGTGTTTAAGGCGATGTAGCTCAGCTGGTTAGAGCATACGGCTCATATCCGTAGTGTCCGGGGTTCAAGTCCCTGCATCGCCACCAAATCTATGAATTAGTCACAATCTCAACAGGTTGTGGCTTTTCTGTTTTTAGAGGGCAATTTCAGTTAACTCAGAAGCATCTGAATAAGGAATTAGCATGCCGACACCTTTGTCTTTCCAAACTTTCTCTCGGTGCGAAGCATCTATTACTTTTCGTTTAGTAGGAAATGTTGCTG